>CAYJRI010000018.1:6163-12177 GCA_964372435.1 Candidatus Woesearchaeota archaeon
TCTCAGGATTTTTGTAAACTCAAGTCTGTTTTCTCATCGGTAATAATCTCAGGATTTTTGTAAACTCAAGTCTGTTTTCTCATCGGTAATAATCTCAGGATCATAGAATAATTCCCCGCTCCCTTCTGCTACAAGAAGTAATGCCTCAAGAAGTCTGTGATTATTTTTTGTTTCGTCATCTCTTTCCTGTTTTTTATCACTTTTCGTTATTTTATCTCCTTTTCATCTCAAAGAGTTATCTTGCCAGTCTTCTTGCTGCGATTATAATCAGAATAATGAGGACAATATTCACCAAAACAATGAGCCAGATGAACCAGTTTTCTCTGAAAGATTCGGCAATCTTTGATGTATCAATCTGCGTTGATGGCTCGACGGTGAGAGCAACTTTCTGCTCTGTGACCTTGCCTGCGTATACTGCTTTGATAATAAATTCTTTTTTTCCTGATGCTTCTGGCTTTGCATTGAGATAGATGAGGATATCCTTCGACTCTCCTTTTTCCAAGGTCGCTGCTTGAGGCTCGATTCTGTCGAGGGTGGCCCATTCGTCAATGTCTGAAACCCCTAAAGTATAGGTTGTTTGAGCATCTCCTGTGTTTTTGAGGCTAACACGGATTCCGATTTGCTTGCCTGCTTTAACTTCAGAGAGTAGTTCTGCAGCTAGGGTGACTGATTTTTTCGTATCTGCAAGAGGTTGCTGGCAATTCTCTACCTTTATCTCTCGTTTGTAGGGGTCTGATCTTTTCTCGTAGGTGTTATCGTCGTCATCGAATTGGAAATATGATAAAAGGTTGAGATCGTATGCCTTCGGAGCAGCATCTTGCGGAATTTTTGCTGTGAGCTGGATTGTTCTGCTATCTCCCTCATCAAGGCTTACTCCGAGCGACTCTACATTGATCTTTAATTCCTGGTTGATCATGCTGACCTTGACTTTGTCTTCATCATTTCTCCCGATGTTCGTGACTTTTGCAGTTATATCAAAAGAAGATCCGCAGGAAACAGCAGGAGGGATATTGATATCAGAAAGGACGACGTCTCTTGATTTCTTCTCTATATCAACTCTCTGGAATTCATCACTTCCAAGCAGGTCAGTGCATTGGAGATCTTCATCGCCCTCGATGAAAGCCTTTACATAGAGGCGATAGTCTTTGTCTTCGACATCTTCTGGCACTTTAATGGTGATGGTCTCTGTTTCTGTTGAGTCCTCATCTATAGAAAGGGTTTTTTCATTATCATCTAAATCAACGAATTCCTGATTTTCAGGATCATAGAGCTCCCAGTTGATTTCAATATCTTCGTCATCATCTCCATTGTTTCTGACTTTGACCTCAACCTGAACTTCGTCGAGGGGGCGCCATTCCCACTCGTCATCAGAGCTAATGTCTTTAACACGCTGGATATCAATATCTCCCCCAATTCTTCCAAATCTGCAGAAACTATTTTCTATAGTAATCTGGGAGGTTGCGTTGATTGATGGTGTTGAGGCAGTAAGCGTGGTTGTGTAATCGCCGAGATTCAAGCGGGTTGGGAATGTGCTTGCTACTGAAAGGGTCTTTGATTCTCCTGCCTTCAGGAGGGCAAGATTATTTTTGGGAATATTGTTCTCAATGAGCAGAAGCGCGCCATCTGCTACTGTAAGGGTAATTTGCCTGTTTCCCCTATCTTTGAGGGCATCTGCATTGAGGGAGAGTGCAATATTGGAGAGATCAATGTTTCCTGTATTTTTGATCGTGATGGTTCCGTTTCTATTTGTTTTGGATAAATCGAGGTTTGTGAGAGTGAGGGCTGGAGAGGATGCTACTGTTAAGGTTATGGACCCTGAAACAGGATGAGTTGCATTCACTGTAAAAGGAATTGGGGATTGTCCTGGAGCTGTCTGTGGCGCTACTGCGATTGCGAAATTCACGGTTTGATTTGCCCCTTGAGTAAGAGAAAAGGTATTTGGAGTAAAGCTAATATTTGAAGTTGTGCTCTCTACCTTAATATTTGAGGCATTTGCAATTGCTGTTACGACAAAGCTTCCTGTGACTGTTGAAGGCGAGGCTCCTGACACTTGCTGTGTTGGTGGTGCAATCTGGAGGTCAGATGCTCCTACCCATGGAGCTCCTATCAAGGGAAGAAGTATCGTCGCTAAAATAATGAATAAAATTCTTGGATTCATTTTTTGTTACGATTTCATAGTTACTACCCTTTTTAAATATTTCGCTACTACAAGCGATAGCTTTATATAGCTGAAATTGCTCTCCTCAAAAGAAAAGATGGCCAAACAAACGAATTTATTGGGTGCGTGGGCATTTCTCATTGGAGTTATTCTAGCTGTTGTTATTGGACTCTTTAATGCTCAGTTGGGCAGTGGCACTGCGAATTTCATTAACATCACCTTAGTTATTGTAGGGGTTATTGTTGGGTTATTGAATGTGGGGAGCAAAGACATTACTACTTTCCTCTTTGCAGGGATTGCTCTTGTGATCGTGAGCAATATGGGGCAAAGCAGCCTTCAGGTGATACCGTCAATTGGTGATATCTTTTCTGCTCTTTTAACTATTTTTGTGCCTGCTACTGTTATTGTGGCTCTCAAAGCGGTTTTTGCAGTGGGAAGGGACTAGTTCTTTTTTTAAGTTGTATACGAGGAATCATAAAAATTCCTAACTCTGTTTTAAAAAACGAAGTCTGATCGGAATTTTTCTTTTACACGAAAATTTTTAGGCTCATGAAAAACCACCATTCATCTCCGCATTAAAAAGCAGAGTCTTCTGGTTTTTCCTGATAATGAATCTTAGAAGTATTAAACTAATAGAATATTATTTACTTTAGAACATACTTCAGGTTTTTTATTCTATGTATTTCTCCACATCTCTGAGATTCTGGATGTGGTTGTCTAATTCAAGGCCAGGGCATGCGGTGTTGACCCAGGCATCTATAGGATAGTTCTGGAGTTCGTTAAGGTCGATGTAGTCTGCAATGAAGAGATAGGGCTTTTTTCCTTTTTTTCTTAATTTTTCCGCGAACTGTTCGGCTAAGCGATAGTTGCATTGTCCTGGTTTGAGAGAGATGACAATGCCTATGGTATCTGCTGCGAGGACTTTTTTGATTTGAGCTTGCCTGATTTTGAGAAGTTTGTCGATTTCTGCTTTTGTAATCTTTGAAAGATGGTTGTGCTCGAGGATATAGACTTCTTTTTCAGTCATGAGAGCCATTTCAAGGGCATGGAATCTGCCACTTCCTACGAGGAGGATTGCTTCAGCATCGGTTTTTAAATTTGAACAGCCAAGAATTTGAGAGGTGCCGAGGATTTTCTTGTGTTTTGAGAGCTTTTCTTTGACTTCTTTGGTATATGCTTTGTACTGAATCGTATAGACAAGGTAGATTTTTTCTGGGAGCTCTTTCTTTAAGAGATCAAGAGCTGCTGCTGAAAGAGGTATTTTTTCTCTTCGTAAGGCTTCAACAAATAATACTTTGGTTTCTGACATTTTAAGAAATGTAGTAACGAGAAGGAAAGACGGTATTTAAGGGTTTTTGAGAGCAATCCCTGAAAAGGGTTTGATGAGTTCAAGAGGAATATGGTATGTAGAGCTTATCTTTCTAAGCCTTTCTTCAACATGTCGGTACATCCCATATCCACCAAGGTAATCGCGCATCAAACCAGTTGCAATCATCTTTTTTGGGAGTGTCATTGGTTTGTCTAAGAAATCTTCTTCTCCGAAGAAAGCACTCCAAAAATCGTTGAGTTGAGAGCAGTATTCCACAACTCCTTGCTTGGTTTCTTCGATCAGTTTTTTTAAGTGGCTTCGTGCCTTATGATCATATTCTGGAGGATTGCCTTCATTTATTTCCCCAGGATTCTCAAACATTTCTGCAAGATTTCGCAGTTCAACTTTCGTTCCCGCTACTAAAAAGCGATTTGATGGTTTTGGATTTTTGACAGGAGGGTCTGCATAGAAGTCTCTTCCGTCCCATGGATCAATATGCGCTCCTCTTTGAATATCTTTTTCGAATAGTTTGAAATACCACATCGTGGTTCTTGGGACATGGCCTCTTACAGGATGTCCTAATTCAGCTGATCTTTTTCTCACTTTTTCTTCAAGAGCTTTGGTGAATCTCATAGAAGTCTTATTATTGAGCGAGTTTTTAGATATTTAGATTCTCTAGAATATTATTCAGAGATCTCGATGTTAGAGGCACCTTGCTGTGGTGTTGCCTGCATTCCCATTCCTGACTGACTTGCTTGCTGGCCTGGCTGCTGACCTGGAGCAGGAGCTTTATAGATTTCTGCGAAAGGAGGTGTTGCAATAATGATATTTTCTCCAAAGCCTGCAATTGAGCCTTCCAGAGCATCTGTTGTTTTCTTGATTTTTGCTATCGCTCGCTTTAGTTCAATAACATCTTTATTTTTTATTGGTTTAATGTCAATGACAGCAATAGTGTAGCCATCTCTCAGTGCATTAAGAATAGGGGTAACGTCATCAAAAGTCTTGAGCATAAAGGGCCGGACAAGCACTTTTGGCTTTTTTGCTTCTTGCGTGGCAAGATCAAGCTCAACATAATCTGCATCTTGTTTTCCAGAACCAAACATCCTGGATAAACCTTCTTTTAAGCCCATAATTGTTTCAAATGAGCGGGAGGTTTATAAACATTTCTATGGGGAAATGTTTATGTTCTACTTTGCTTTCTCGATGATAAAATTTCTGAGCCTTTCGAGAGAGGCCCGCAATTCTGTCTCCTGCTTCTCAATGGACTTCAGTCGTAATTCAAGAAGATGCTTCTTCTCTGAGAGATCTTTCTCGAGATCTGGTCTGTTTGATTTAAGCATGATCTGGCCAACAATTTTATAGACCTCTCCTTTAGAAGAGGAAAGGGCTTCTCCTGCGTTCTCAGTTTCATTCAATTCAAGCTGAAAGGCTTGCTTCTGGAGGAGGAAATTCTGGAGATTCTGCTCAATGAGCTGCATTTCTCTTATTTTCTCTTCAGTTTCCTTGTCGATTTTCATTTGCCATAAGAACCTAATTCTCCAGGTTCATCTCCCTTCCTGCAGATTTGATCTCACTTCCTGTTGGTTTCATCTCGCTCCCTCATCTTGAACTAGGTTTATCATTTCATTAGAGTTTATACTGCCTTCACCTTTGTGATCTCTCTTCTTGGTTTATAGAAGACTCTGCTACCGCAATGTTGACAAACAAATCTTTTTTCAAGACTTTTATGTGAAACCTGCTTCCCGCACTTGAAGCATTTATAGGTTGTCATTTTTTTCTATGGAAAAGATGGTTTTTATATTTATAGGTAATATGCATGAGAAGCGAATTTCTTTCCGCACTTTTGACAGTGCCAGATGCCCATAGCAACTCTCTTCAGAGCAGGTTTTTTGCAGAACGGGCAGATTTGTTTTATTCTCTGCTTTTTCTCAATTTCCGTAAGCCTTGCCTTAACGGTGGAGCCATAGCCTGCTCGAAATCTGCCTGCTGCAAGAACTTTTTTGGTTGGCATTTTTTTTTGAAGGGAAGGTGGTTTTTAAAGTTAATTAAGAACGATGATCTCTGCATCGTTTGTTTCTGTGTTGTAGATTGCGACTGAAGGTGAACCTTTCCTTTTCATTAATTCCCCTGCATTGAGCAAGAGTGTCTTTCCTCTATGCTTTTTCTCTGCTGTATGATTATGGCCGTAAAAGACTGCATCGTACTTTCCCGTCATGGCGAGAGCTTCTGCGATTTCCGGGTAATGATGCACTGCAATTTTTCTCTTTTCAATCGTGAGTTCTGCGAGATCTCCATGGAAATGAATTCCTAGACTTTCTGCTCTCCTTGGAGTTAGAAATCTGTCGTCTATATTTCCGAAAACGCAATGGACTTCTCCTTGAAATTTTGCGAGTTCGTTCATCATAAAGGGGGCGCAGAAATCACCGCAATGAATGAGGACTTTAACGCTATTTTTATGGAAGAGTTCTATTGCTGCGTTGATCTCTTCTATTCTGTCGTGACTGTCTGTGATAATGCCGATTTTCATTGGAAATGGGGCTGCCCGGA
>CAYJRI010000019.1:0-11521 GCA_964372435.1 Candidatus Woesearchaeota archaeon
GGTCACAGACCGGTGGCATGTTAATGCCACCGTTGGTTTTTGATCACCGTCAGAACTTCAAAAATCTTTAGATTTTTGAGAGCTATCAGAAATCCTCAGAGGATTTCTGAAGTTCCACGAGCTATCTTTCAACCACTCGTCACAGACGAGTGGAATTCTGAGGTTTAAAAAAGAAATCTTACGCAGAAATTAAATCATACGCAGCAATGCATCCTTTTCCTTTGGTCTCGCCATCAGCGATCTTCGTGCTGTCCGTAACGCAAGGAGTTGCATAAGGCAATACCTTTAATCGCGAATCCTTATCCAAAACAGAACTTCCTACAAGAGATTCAATTCCAAATCTCCCAACAACATCATTCATAGACAACTTCTCATTTTCAACAGTTGCTCCCCAAACAGCAACACACCCTGCTACCTGAGGCTCATGTGCAGACAAAAGCATGACACTATATCCTCCTCTCTTCGGACTATACCACTTTCCCACAACGCCTGGCTCTTTGCCAGAAGTATCGAGAAGATGATCAGCCTCTTGATTGAAAGCCCCTGTAGAAGTGATAATTCCAGAAACAATATTTCCAGGCGAAACAATATAAGTTAAAGGTGCGCCGACAAGCCTTTTTGCAACATCCTCGACCCTTCCTGCATAAGGATTTTTTACCTCAGGCTCAGAACGAAGCTGTTCACAGAGAAAATCAATAAAATCAACAAATCTCCTCTTCTCAAGATACCCAGATGCCTTCCTGGCGAGATCTCTTTTAAGATAATTGCGTAAAGTAGTCTCCATCTCTGCAGAAGGATCTTTGCTTTGAATATATTCTCGGACAGCATGCAGTGTTCTCGCACTAAGGTCTCCCCGTTTCCACGCATCTAATTGGTCTTCAATTTCAGGAGTATCTCGAAAAATATCCTTCACAAGCTTAGCTACCAATGCTCCCACCATCTTTCTCGTCTCCAGTTCTAAATTTTTATCTGCCATGTGACTTCCTTACTGTCATGCTATGATGAATACTTTCAGCATCATCAAAAACACTCATAGATTGTAGAAACTCGATAGTGGTATATAAAGCTTTCTGTTCTTCTGCATTCGAGCAGGCATCAGCTCTTTCTTTAAGGATTTCAAGCGCTTTCTTGCCTTCTTGCCGAAAAAGTTCAGCACTTTGCTCTAAAACCTTATTAAATAATCTTGCTCTCAAAACCTTATTAGGATTAAGCTTGGCATAAAGATGCCTCCGCCTCATATGCTCTTCCATAAAGCTCTCAAGATCAAGAATGCCCATGCAATAATTTCCTTTTCTCTTCCTCACCTTGCCCAAAAAAGCCCTCAGACTGTTTTGGAGAGGAGGCGGAGAAAGTGGAGGAAGAAAAGCATTATCCTCACGATACTTGCGGTAAGCATCAATAAGTTCTGGTGATACGCAAACAACACTGCTAGCAATAGCATCCTGATGCAGGGCAAGAGCTTTCCCAGATTCTCCAGGCACCATCTTCCCGATGCCCTCAATCATGTCACCTGATTCAAATCGCATATAGGTTCTTTCAAAAAGATTCCTAAATTGTCCATGAGGATTTGTTGTTTCCAGATAAGGTTCATTTCTCTGGTAATGCAGCAAAAATCCGAGGAGATTTGTCACGGTGTGCACGATCCCTTTCTCCTTTGCATCAATGTATGTTTCCAATGCTTCATGCATAAGCCTTGTATCATCTACAATATCCTTTACAGGAATACCAGTCAAATCCATAAATCCAGATGTAATAAGATCCCTATTTCTCATGCACAGCAAACTATAATGCGCCTCCTCACTCCATCCCTTAGGAATATAAGCCTCTGGTTTCACAACAACCTCGCCCCTTCTCCTTGCCTCGTTGATAAGAAAGCCCACCACCTCACCTAAACCAGATTCTGCTGGTTTATCATCAAAACCTCCTCTTCCATTCCAGTAATAAGCAACGCCCCAAACAGTAAACCGGGAGTCATATTTCAACCTTTCATAATAATCCTGTAATACCTGCGCAATAATATGTGCTTCCTTTTCCATTTTAGTGAACAACTCCTTTATCATAAGGTTCAAGAATATCTAGCATATCCTTAAGAACACTTTCTAATGCACCGGCATCACTTGCCGCAACAATCTCCTTGATTTCATCTTTGTAGTCAGTTCTTACTTCAGGCTCGACAAATCTCAGATCAACATTCCTGTCTGTATTAACAAAATATCCGCATTTCAAGTGAGGCTTTTTGTCTCTTCCATTTCCTTTTTTTCCACTACTAGGCATCGCATCAACAACAGTATAACTTGGCCGCAGCACGAAGGCAGGCTGAACACCGCTAGGCTCCATGTTTTTCTGGCCAACAACCACATAAGCCTCAACATCCTCTGCAACAAACGCGCCTGTCTCAGTATCAACAATATCCTGTCCCCGATATTGACCTGTAAAGTAATCAACAAAACCAAAACCACATAAACCAAGATCTTTGAGAAATTGCTCTTTGCAGCTCGTATCAATTTTCCCAGAAGGAAAAACCATAAGAAGGTATTTATCATCATCCAGCACTCTATACGCTTCTTTAAGAAACTGAAATCTTCCCTGTTGATCTAGAAAATAAAAACTTAACGAACTCACAACCAAATCCAAAGACTTGTCCTCAAGCTTTACCATGGTAGGATAACTCTTTCCAGGCTCATACACTTCTACATTTTCTTCATAAGGAACTAACTGAGTTAAATCGCTCATATCCCCTACAAAACATCTGTTTCCTTTGATATCAAGTTCCTCGCAAACATCTAAACCATAAGCAAGCTGATTTCTGTTGATATCAACAGCAAGAGTAGGTCTCCCAAGTCTTCTTGAAACAGCCAATGGCCCGCATCCAGCATCTAAAATTCTCTCCAGGGAGACATTCTTCCTTTTCTCAATACCTGAAATAATTTGATGTGCCATCCAACCAATATTTCCAGGATAGGTTTTCTCCCACTCATGATTATAGAGTTTAGCGAAAAAAAGTGCTGTATGTGACTTCAAAAGCACCTCACTAAAGTTCCTGCTTCCCTTGCCAATAAGGCCATCAAAAAATCTGCCCAGTACAGTTCTCGAATTGTAATCAAAGCTGCTCGCAACATAATCCTTCTCTATCTCCTTATGATTCCACTCCAAGAGCTCATCTTCTGAAGCATCCTCCCCATGATAAACCTCATGAATAGGCTGCTCCTTTCTCTCTCGATCACCCTGCAATCCTTCCTCAAGAAACTTCAATTGTCGCGCCACAGGTTTCAAAATATATGTCTGCCGATGCTGGCCACAGCGTATACTTCTTGCATTAAATTGTTCATATTTATAAGGAACAGTTGAATCCTCAAACTGAATAACATAAACTGCCTCTCGCAAGTCAATGCCTTCCCTTAAAAGCCTCGTCGCTACAAGAGCAGGAATATCAGGATTTGTTGCAAACTCCATTAATGCTATTTCTCTCTCTGACAAACCATGAATCTCATGATTCTGAATTCCAAGCAATTCCCGAGATCTCTTGTTCAGATCAGATCGATATTTCTCAAACCCCCTAAAGAAAGAAGGATCATTCTCAGAATATCTCTTGAGCGTTTGAAGCTCACGAAAAGTCAGTCTAATCTCCTGCACTTCTCCAGAAACACTTTGATCCACTCTTCTCACACCAAGATCTGCCAACTCCCTCTCAAGACGCTTCGTTACCTTGCTTCGATACTCGCATGCAATAAGGCATTTTTCCCCACTTGCATGAATCTCCTCAACCAGTTTCTTCACATGCAAAATTCTTGAAGGCTGGACTTGGAGAATTTTTTCCTCAAGCCCTGGATTTCTCTCAAAAAACTCATTCACCCTCCTCCTCAAAGAATCATCCCTTTCCTCCAAACCCTCAAACTGTGCAGGCAAGAGCTTCATGGGATTTGCCATAAAATATCTAAAAAGTTTCGACTTCTCTCCAGCATCAAAAAAGTCAGAATCAAGAAGAACAGTAAAAACATCCATTTCCTCAGGAGAAAGGTCATAAGGCTTCTCAATAATAATCGGGTCTTTAACCAGCGGGTCAACTCTCTTCAAAGTCCTTACAGGATGGGCCCCATAAATATCAGTACATGCCCGTACTTTCTTCGGATTCCCGTCTCTGACAAAATACGTAAACTCATCAGGGTGGTCAACAAAGTCAACAAGATACATTGCAAATGCAGGCCCTTTTTCAATCCTGTTTCCCATCCCGGTCCCAGAAAGAAGAGCAAGCCATCTCGCTGGTTTCGCAATATTTGCAATAGCACTGGCTCTCTTGGAATGCAACTCAACAAGATTATGAAACTCGTCGATAATAGCATAATAAAGCACATGGTTAAAGACCTTCTCCCTGAGAGCATCAATAACCTGGCCTGATTGCTGAATACTCCTCATCACATTCTCCTCCCGAATAATAAGCGTGGTAAGTAAATCAAGAGGAAGATTTTTCCTGACAATCCCTTCAATCCTCTGCCTTCCGATAATACTTTCTAAATGTTCATACTGTTGGCTTCGTGAAAGCGCCATAAGCTCAAGATACCGTTCGCTGTAATTCTCTTCCTCTATAGGCAGTCTTGCGCTTCTAAAGGTCATGTCATACCCAACAATAACAATATCAGTCTCAGGATCCTCTGCTTTCCTCAGAGCTTGCTCTCTATTCTCTCTTGTCACCACAACTACATTCCTGTCAACCAAAAATTTCTCAATCTCTTTCTTCCAGCTTGGAATAACATATCCAGGGCAGGTAACAAAAACCTTCACTCTTTCTTGCTCAGGCCTTTCACGTGGCAGAAATATCTTTTCTATCGGTACAATTGCGCTTAATGCAGCAATGGTCTTCTGCGTGCCAGGCTTGCTCAACTCCAATACTTTTCCCTTATGCGCAATAGTTGCTCCGACAAGTTTCTGCTCAAGAGAAGGAATCAGAACATGACCAGTTTTCAAATAGTCCTCAGGAATCCTTGTTTGCAGAAAGTTCTCAAAACCATACCTGTCCACAACATCAATTTCTTGGACGAGTCTATACCAATAAGGCACCTGGGCAAGATATGCTCGATCAGGGATAAAACCTAACCTGTCAATAACTAACCTTAATCTCCTTTCCAAATCCCTTTCTAATAATTCTCGTGAATCTTGCATTTTTACTTCTTACCATGATAATCCTTCATTTTCTCTCTGAAGAAGTCACGTTGAACACCAACATAGTATTGTAAAACCCACGAGATCATCGAGCCATGCCTTCCCTCATCGCTCTTAAGAGGAACAAGAGGTTGCTCTTCATCCTTAAGACGTGTGAAAAGCTTGTCTCTTTGCTTTTCTGAAATAGATTCATACAATCTCCTGCCAAGTTCAAGATCATCTTGTGGAGACGTCAAAGAAATATCCTCTAGGCTTCCTTTCTTTAAAAGCTCTTGAAACTTTCCTGTGAGAACAGGATCATATTTAAGGAATCGTTGCATCAAATGCCGCGCAGGAGCCACAAATTGTGTCTTTACTCCTTTGATCTCGCGATCAACCTCTTCATCATTTGCGCCTTGCTTTGTCATGTAACCAAAAGTCCATAACCCAGTCATGATAAAATCTAACTCTTGAACACTATAATGAAACTCAGGATCAGTAATCCTCCTCAAAAGTTTTATGAAAGCCTCATAAATATGGGTTGATGCATTCTGTCGTTTCCCCTTCTCAAAGAGAGGAGTAACCTCGCTGCCAATATAGGGCTCGTCCTTCACAAAGTCAGCAGCTTTTGCAATATCCACCCAATCCAAAATTGCATCAGAAACTTTACTATACATATCAGGATCATTTCTCACTGATTGGAGAGCATAATGCCTTAATACATCAACAACTTCTTCGGTATGCACATGAGGAACCTTATTCCTCTCCTCTGAGAAATAAAAGTACGCATGCTTTCCAAAAGAATGATTAGTAAGTTTCTCAAGCCTTTCCTTGCCTCTTCCTAAAGACTGCAGGTAACCGTGAATTTTCTCTCGCAAAATATCATCAAGGCGTAATGCAGCCAGCCTCATGTTCCTCCTGTCTAAAATAGGTTTTCTATTGCCTCGCACAAAGTCTACAGTTCGCTGGAGTGTTATCTTATAACCCTCATCAGTAGCATTCTCAATCACCTTTCTAGGAAGCACACCTTCAAGATCCTTCCCCACAAAACTATATACTTTACCCTGTCCTTTCAAAAAAGCACTACAGCTTAAATAAGGAGCTTTTTGCATCAGATATGCAGCTACTTTAGGATCAACAAGATAAGTTTCCTTAACACGAGGCTTTGGACCTCCACCGCCGCCTCCTCCACCGCCGCCTCCTCCACCGCCGCCTCCATTTCTCTTTGGCCTTTTCGTCGTCGGAAGTGCTCGATCAGCAAGTGTCGCTTGAAGAATATCCTTCACACTATCAAAACCAACATACTTCTCCTCAAATTTATTCCAGTCAATGCCTCCTTCTAAAGAATCTGTAGAATAGATCCGCCCATTTTGCACAAGAGCAAGATACTTCAGTCTTTTCAAGGGATTTTCTATAATGATAATATAGGGTTCTCCACCTTCTTGCAAATCTTCAGGAATCTCATCTTTGTCAGCTAAAACACGGTCAATCCCTTTCTCAAAGTCAATGACATCTGCCCTGCTGAAAGGCTGATCTGGCCTTTTCTTGCCAGAGAGGATCTTCTTAAGAGCTTCATTTTCTCCTGCTCCCTTCAAGAATTCCTCTAACGAAATACGTTCCTTTTTCTTTTCAGCCATTTTGTTGTTCTCCCATCTCATAGACCTTTAAACGTAAACCCAATTGATGCAAAGCTCTCGCCTCATAGCTTCTCTGAAGCATCAGAGTTGCATCAGACAGTTTTGGCAAAGGATTGTCCTTTGAAGATGATATTCTAAGTATCTTAGCATCTCGCACTTCGCCAACATTCAGTTCCTTATCCTGAAAACAGCTCTCATCCCCGAGAGAAGCTGTGATAAATGATTCTAGAGTAAGAGTAAGATTGCGTGATTTGGTCCCTGCATCTGTAGGAAGAATGAAAGAAATATTTCTTTTTCCCTCTGCCATGTGAGCATAGGAAACTATAGGAATCTCTGCCTCAAGCTTTTTCCCTGCGATAACATCCTCAGCCTCTGCGCGGGCAATTTCATAAAGATCCCTTCTCTCAAGAATTTCGCCCATGAGCTTCTGGGCAGCTATCTGCCTCACAGTCCATTGTTGTTGCGCCCCCTCATATTTCTCAATGACTTCTGGAACTCTAGGCAAAAGAGCCTCTAGCTCAGGAGGCAAAGCCTCACCTAAATCTTGTTTCTGCTTGACAAGACGAGCCATTGTGTACCCAAGACCATGCTCCTGATGATACCATGATCTTAAAAAATCGTCGCTAGCAGCTCTCACTTGCTTCAAAAAATCATCCAAAGGCTCTGTATAGTCAAGACCTTGTTCCCTGCACTGATCTCTAACATCATGCGTGAGAATAAAGAGCTTAAGATCTCCTGGTAACGCCATAACGATATTGGCATCAAATCCACGAGGAAACACTGCATCATATTTCTGCGCAACTTCCTGATATTTACCCTGATCTATCTTCTTAACATACTCCGCCAATAATTCATCTTCTGACAAAGAAGCCAGAGGATCACGAGCTGCCTTCACATCAAGTTCTTGAATCCTCACTTCCAAGAGAGCTATTTTTTCATGAGCTCCTTTTGCAAGATCTTGAAAATTCTTAGCTTCTGCTCGAGCATCCTTGGCCTGCTGCTCTAAAGAAAGCTTACCTGCAAAAAAATCCTTTTTCTCTCCCTGGAGTTCTGCATTTTCCTTCACAGCAAGGTCATAAACCTCCTTAGCAAGAGTAAGAGCCTCAATTTCTTTAGAGAGCCTTTCATTTTCACTAACTAATGCAGAAACCCTCTTCAGTTCTCCGTCGAGCTGATTCTGAATATTGTGATAATTGCCCTGCAACTCTCCAAGAGCTCTCGTTGTATCAGAAAATTGAGTCTCCAGTGTTTTCATTTCTCTCGTAACCTGCTCATACTGAGAGCGATATCCAGCAAGTTCTTTTTCTTTCTCTGCAAGAATTCCTTTCAACCGAGTAGGCTCAATGCCGTCAGTAACTTCCTGCTTTAGTTTTATAATCTCCTCATCCAAAGTTTTCATTCTTGCATCATAGGCGCTCTTCTGTTCATCTAAGCTTTTATGGAGGCTTTCCTGTACAGCAGTCAAATGAGATATTTTTTCTTGATATTCTTTCTTTTCATGATCTAAGCGTTGCATTTCCCTGCCCAGCTCACTGCATTTCAGAGCCCAGGCATTCCATTGCAGACGAGAGTCATTAAGCAGAACCCTCAAAGCAGACTCAGAGGCCTCATAATCTGCCTTATCTTTTTTCCTCTTACTCTTAAGATCTTCTACTTGAGCATGCAATTCAGATGCTTCCTTCTCCTTAAGATCCAGCGATGTTCGCGCATTAGTAAGTAAACCTTCCTGCACCATTACTCGAGATTCCAAAGAAGACACACTGCCTCTAAGCCCTCTCTCTGCACTCTCTAATTCAGCTATCCTTGTTCTGTATTTTCCTTCCTCTTCCTGCAATCTGCTCACATCAACCCCAATTCTCGCAATCTGATCCTCATAATCCTGAATTCTCTTCTTAATCTTCTCAGGCCCGCCAAAACCAAGTCCGAAAAATTCCTGAAGCAGATAAACACCAGAACCCTTCCCAGAAGAACCATTGGAAGATGGCTTATCGCTATTATCAGATGAAATCTCCCCAGAAAGAGAGAGTTTATGTTCCCATTTCACCAATCCAAAAATCTTTTCTATTCTTTCACGGCTAAGCAAAGAAGTTGAATTATTCACAACAATAGTATCCTGATCCTCTAAAGTAAACGCCACGCCAGGAATCTGATGCCGTAAATGCGTCACAATCCAGTCTCTCCTCCACTCTACACTCGCTCTCGGATTATTCTCCTCTCTTTTAGGCACAGTAATCCTAATTTCTCTGTAGACCTTTTCCATTTCCTCCATATTAAAATTCCCCCTCAATTAATTTTTGCAAGCAATACTCTACAACATGGCTCTTATTACGAAAACGTTTGCTCTCCACGAGCAGGTCCAAGGACTCAAGGAGACCTTCTTCAATCGTAACACTCAACTTCTGTTTCATCGTATAAAAGAGCATAAAATGGGATTTTTAAATCTTTCTACTCTGTAACTATTATAAAGTAATGGCATAAGTAAAAAATTCATGCCTGGTGAACAAGCAAAAGATGTAATGAGAGCTTATATTTGTAATGTTGATTTTTCAACCAAAAGGTTTAAATTCTTCATCTGCGCTTCAAAAAGATGATGCAGACATTTTCAGGAATATCTCCTTCAGGTGGATTAAAAGAACAAATCATTTATCTTCTCAGCAAAGAATACCCTCTCTCTTTGAAAAAAATCTATCTTCGCATAAAACCCCTTTATCCAGTAACATGTCAAGCAGTGCATAAGACACTAAGCCACCTTGTTGAAAAAAGAGTGCTTAAAAAATCAGGAAGAGAATATGAACTCCATCGAGAATGGATCGCAAGACTACAGGACTTCTCAAAAAAGCTCAATGAAAATTATCTTCTCCCCAAAAAATTAGGAGAAGCGCCGATCATGCTCATAGCAAGAACATTGAAAGAACGTGCAGATATTGTATACAAATTAATGCACACTCTCCTCTCAGAAACAGAACATTTCAGTCAGCCATGCATCATTAACAATAGAAGGATGTACACCCTCAATAGTTTAAATAAAGAACAGCGAACATGGTTTGAGCAAGTACTCCCGCAAAAAGCAGAATGGTACATGCTCTGTGATAGCGATACAAGCGTTGATCGCAAACTCTCTGCATACCTCAAAAATCTAGGATTTCGTGTACAATTTACAAAAAAGAATTACGCCCAAACCTGTGACGTGATAGTGATAGGAGATTATGCTCTCCAAATCTACAACCCTGAAGATTACAAGAAAGAAAGAGATCTCCTTCTCTCATCCCGAGATATCGCAGAGTTTTTCCATAAGCATAGTAACTTTATATATCGCTCATACCACATCCCCATCATACTCCTCAAGAACAAGCTCCTCTCGGCAGAAATCAGAAGCAGAACGTTGTCAGAATTCAATAAATAATTTGAATTTGCTCCTTGCCTAAAAGTCCTACAAATATCTCCTCACTCTCTTCAGCAAATTCGCATTCCCCACAACAGTTATCGAAGACAAAGCCATAGCAATCTCTGCAATAACAGGATGCAAAACTCCTGCAACAGCCAAAGGAATCGCAACCACATTATAAGCAAAAGCCCAAAACAAATTCTGCTTGATCTTCCTGAACGTTGCCTTCGAAAGAACTATGGAGGAGACAACTCCTTCAATATTCCCGCGTACAAGAACAACGTCCCCTGCCTCAATCGCAATATCAGTCCCTGTTCCCAAAGCAATACCCACATTTGCCTGCTTCAACGCAGGAGCATCATTCACACCATCTCCCACCATCACTACCATCCCTTTCTCCTGGAGCTCTTGAATTTTCTTCAGCTTATCCTCAGGAAGAACTTCTGCAATATATCCACACGAAAGCTGTTTTGCAATAACTCTGGCTGTCTTCTCATTATCCCCTGTCAACATAATGACTTCAAACCCCATTTCCTTTAATCTCGCCACAGTTTCTTTTGCATTTTCATTAAGCTGATCAGCCACTCCAAGAATCCCAATAACTCTCTTATCAACTGCTACTATTAAAGCAGTCTCTCCTTTATTCTCAATTTTCTCGATATCCTTTAAAGCAGATTTCACATCTACTTTATTTTCTTGCATCAACCTCTTATTTCCTATCACGACTTTTTTCCCTTGAATATAACCATAAACACCTTTACCCCTCTCAATCTTAAACTTCATTACTCTCAACTTTGGGAGTTTTTTCTTTTTAGCTTCCTCAACAACAGCTCGAGCAAGAGGGTGCTCAGACAAAGCCTCGAGAGAAGCTGCAATACTCAGTAATTTATGCTGAGGAACATAAGCAATAATTTCAGTTACTTCAGGTTTTCCCTTTGTTAAAGTTCCTGTCTTGTCAAAGACAATAGTCTTCACGTCTTTTAATGTCTGTATAGCTTCTCCCTTCCTAATAAGAATGCCTTTCTCCGCTCCTACGCCAGATCCAACCATCAACGCAGTTGGCGTCGCTAAGCCCAATGCACAAGGACATGCAATGACAAGAACAGCAATTGCTGCATACAAACCTAGAGTATAATCTCCAGAAAATACAAGCCACCCTAAAAAAGTCAGTACCGTAAGAACAAGAATTACAGGCACAAAAACTGCAGTCACCTGATCAGCAAATTTCTGAATTGGAATCTTTGTTCCCTGAGCTTCTTCAACCATTTGAATGACATGAGCAAGAAAAGTATCCTTCCCGACCTTAGTTGCTTTCACATACAAAATCCCATCCTGATTAATAGTCGCACCAATAACAAAACTC
>CAYJRI010000020.1:0-11413 GCA_964372435.1 Candidatus Woesearchaeota archaeon
AAGGTTGATGAATCAGCCTAACCAAATCAGAAATATCGCAACCTCTGCACATATCCATCATGGAAAATGCATTAGCGGAGCCTCTCGTATTCTTCTTTCAGATGGAAGTATAAAGACCGCCAAAGAGCTTTTTGAGGAAGTTTCTCGATCAGGAGAGATCTATGAAGAAAATGAAGAATACACTATCTATACCTCAAAGGTGCCAATAGAAATCTTCTCCCTAAACAAGCAGGAGGGAAAGATTGAAAAGAAGCCCATCCAGTATGTATGGAGGCTTCATGGTGGTAGCACTCTTAAGATCACCTTAAGAAATGGTTTTGAAATAACTACGACCCCAGAACACAAGTACATCATTCAAAAAGATAAATTCGAGGAGATTGAGGCAAAAGATCTCAAGATTGGAGAGAGAGTTGTTTGTGCGAGGAAACTAGAGCCTCAATTAGAAAATAATATCAAAAGGCATATACTTGAAAAGCTTGCCGAGAAGAATTTCTATGTCAACCTTGAACGAGAATTTGCTGCAGTGCTTAAGAAAAGGATACTTGAATATGGTATTAAGAATTTCAGGACAACAATAAAGCCAAAGTCTTTCTACCACGGAATATGGCAGAATCGATACAACCTCAAGGATCTCCTTAGCATAGCAACAATCTTTCATTTGGAATTTGATGTCTTATACGAAAAAATTGATCAGATTTTCTATAGAACGGGAAGGCAAAGAGGACATAACTCACTCCCTATGAAACTGCCAGAGAATTTCCATGACTTCTTCTATCTTGCAGGACTTTTTGTTGGAGATGGTTCTGGAGTAAAATTTGTTGTTGGGAAAGAGCAGCTTGCCCACGAGGTCATGCGAATTTGCAAGAGTTTGGGTCTTACCCCAATCCGAGTAGAAAGAGACAGAACTCCTGAACTTCATACAAATAAAACATTAGTTCAGATTTTCAATAGCCTCTTTGATTACCCGCTGAGAAAAAAATCTCATCATGTCAAAATATCTGGTTTGTTATGGAAAAGCGATAAAAGTCTAGTTGCACACTTCTTGCGAGGATACTTTGATACTGATGGCTCTGTAGAAAAATCAAGAAGAGCGATAACTATAAGTTCAGCAAGTCAGCAAATGATTGATGATCTCCATCTCCTCTTGCTTAGATTTGGATGTATAGCCATTAAAGAAAAAGATCATACCTTATCCATTTCAGGAATCTCTGCTATCAATTTTGAAAAAGAAATCGGATTCGCACTCAATGAAAAAGTAGAAAAATTACGAATCTTAGTTGAAAAGGTCGCCGGAAGTTCAGTTTGTGACAAGATTGCTGTTGGTAATCAAGTCATGTTCTTAACCAAGAAATTCCAGGAATTCACAAAAGAGGAACTTGCTTATATTGAAGTAAGTAAGATAGAATCAATCTTTGAAGAAGTAGTCTATGACTTCACTGTTCCAGAAAATCACAACTTCGTAGCAGAAGGCATGGTTATCCATAACACAGCCCTCACTGACAACCTCCTAGCAGCAGCTGGCCTCATGGCTGCAAAATATGCAGGCTCCTTAGATGAGGGAATGGCAACCTGGCAGCATGCAGATGAGCAAGAAAGGCTCTTGACAGTTGATGCAGCAAATGTCTCTATGGTGCATGACTACCAAGGGCAGGAATATCTCATCAATCTCATCGATACTCCGGGCCATGTTGACTTTGGAGGAAATGTTACGCGGGCAATGCGAGCTATTGATGGAACCATCGTGCTTGTCTGTGCAGTTGAAGGAATCATGCCGCAAACAGAAACAGTCCTGAAACAAGCTCTCAGGGAGAGAGTAAAACCAGTCCTTTTTATCAACAAAGTCGACCGCGCCATTAAAGAACTCAAGCTCACACCAGAAGCTATGCAAGAGCGCTTGCAAAAAATTATTCTAAGATTCAATCTCTTGATAGAACAAATCGCAGAGCCAGAGTATAAGCAAAAATGGCAGGTGAATATCAAGGATGGAAGTGTTGCTTTTGGCTCAGCACGAGACAATTGGGCAATGTCCATCCCTTTCATGCAGAAAAAAGGAGTTTCTTTCAAAGATATTTTGAAAATGTATGAAATGGAGGAAAAAGAAAGAAAAGAATGGGCATGGCAAAATGCGCCTCTCTATGAAGTCCTCCTCGATATAGCTGTCAAGCATCTTCCCACCCCTCTTGAAGCCCAAAAATATCGCATCCCAAAAATCTGGCATGGCGATCTCGAAAGTGAATTTGGGAAAGGACTTCTCAATGTTGATCCCCATGCAGAACCAGCCTTCGTCATCACCCGAATTGTCATAGACCAACGATCAGGAAAAGAAATTTCAGCAGGCAGGCTTTTTTCCGGTACACTTACCCCTGGCATGCAAGTGTATCTCAATAATGCAAAGCAAAAACAAGTAATTCAGCAAGTGCTTATTTACAATGGAATCAAACCAGAACAAATGGAAAAAATCACTGCCGGAAATGTATTAGCAATTGCAGGTGTTACTGGCAATGCTGGCGATACCATAACACTCAATCCGCAACATCCCTTCGAGGAACTCAAACATATTTTCGAACCTGTCATTACCAAATCTATCGAGGTTACCAAGGCAGCAGATCTTCCAAAGCTTATTGAAGTACTGAGAAAAGTGGCGAAAGAAGATCCCTCCATCAAGATCTCCATCAATGAAGAAACAGGTGAGAATCTCATGTCAGGAATGGGAGAACTTCATCTAGAGATCATTGAGAACAGAATCAGAACAGAGAAAGGTGTAGAAGTGAAAACAGGAAATCCTGTTGTTGTCTATCGTGAGACAGTTACCAAAGAAGCTCCTGTCACTGAAGGGAGATCTCCCAACAGGCACAATATCTTCTACATGAAAGTCGAGCCTCTGGAAAGAGAAGTTTATCAGGCTATTAAAAATGAAGAAATTTCCGAAGGAAGAATCAAAAAGAAAAATGAAGAACTATGGAAAAAACTCTCACAATTAGGAATCAGCAATGATGAAGCCCGCCAGTATAAAGAGATCTATAAAAGCAATGTTCTTCTTGATAAAACACGCGGAGAAGTGTATATCGGAGAAGTTATCGAACTGATTATGGACGCCTTTGAGCAGGTCATGGATGCAGGCCCTCTCTCCCGAGAGCCTTGCATGGGCATCAAAGTCTCTTTGATGGAGACAAAACTCCATGAAGATGCGATTCACAGAGGACCAGCTCAAGTCTATCCAGCCATAAGAGATGCAATAACTCAGGGTTTCAGAAGCGGAGGACCAACACTCTTCGAACCTGTCCAGATTCATGTCATTGACGTGCCGACTGAATTCATGGGTGAAATCATCAAAATGGTTACTTCCAAGAGAGGCCAAGTTTTAGATGCTAAACAAGAAGGAGAGCTCTCAGAGATCAAGGCAAAAGTTCCTGTCGGAGAAATGATTGGATGGAGTTCTGACTTAAGATCAGCAACAGAAGGCAGAGGCGTTTCCTCCTTGTTAGATCAGATGTTTGAGAAAATGCCCTTAGAATTGCAAAGCCAAATCATAAGGCAGATTAGAGATCGCAAAGGACTTGCGGAGAATCAATAATCATTATGTAAAAAAGCCTGAGAGGGTTTGGCAGAGAATCAATAATGCATCATCGCTGAGCGACTTGATAGGAGGTTACACCAGAACTATCAGCATACTTTTTCAAGACATTTTCTTGGGCGAGATAGTCAAATAATTTTTTAGCCTCTGCTTCATCTTTAGCCATCTCCAAATCCATAAGGATCTTCATAGATTCACTTTCTGTTCTTGCTTCTGTGGATTTTCCCAGAAGACGCTCTAAAAAACTTCCATGAAATTTTTTTCTGAGAACCCTGATTCCATTCCGATAATGTGTAGAAAAATTGAATTTTCGCGTTGACTCGCAAAATTCATTACTACGGTCTCTCAAGGTGACAGCTTCTTTAAACTCTGTCTTTGTCTCTAGAGCATTGTAATAGATATTGCCAAACAATGCATCAAGCAGGGTTGTATGTCTCCTGCCAAGTGTGGTTACAGGATTCCATCCTTGATTTAATTGTGTACCTAGTTCTTGCATTTTCTTTTCTATCGAGATTTATATTTTTAATGAGCGAAAATTTATCGAGTAAATTCTCTTGTCACATACTCTTCCAAAGGAGTGGTATCAAACTTGTCAATGAGGTAGCATTTGTCTTCTAAGACTCCGGCAACCAGAGGATCTTTTGTAAACTCTCTCACATTCCATGCTTCTGGCTTAGTTTCCGCAATGAAGAATAATCCCCTCTTGCCAAAGATGCGTTTTGCTTGTTTGATCTTTTCTTTCGTTTTAGGAGGAACAATTCCATTCATCATACTGGTAAACTCAACCTCAGGATACCCCTTTTCTTTTAACCATTTTTCTTTTAACCATTTCGTAAAATCACTTTGAGGTTCAAAATCATAAGTTCCATTTCCGGTTTTTAGAGCTTCTTTATCAATAATTGTTGATGCTCTTAATGGACCTACAAGTACAGATGGTTTATTCTTATCCTGATAGCCTCTGCCAAGATCTGTCCATAACCTGAAAAAATCTCCCCAGCGACCCATCTTAATTTGAAAATGATTCTCCCCGGGATAGATGTGATAGACACTAAATTTTGGGACATCTACAGGGTAACCTCGAAAATGTGTCTGATGCGACATCGAGAGAAAAGAAGGATCTAATTGGGGATAAAGAGCATCTACAGGAGCTTGACGCACTCTTGTCTCTAGCATCTGCAAGGGCATTGCTTCTACTGCCAGCTTACCAGATCTTTTAATTTGCTTGATCTTCTCGCGAAGAGATAATCTGCGTTGTTCTGCTTCAGCTTGCTCAACAGGTCCAGAAAGATACTTTTCTAAAGAAACTCCTCCAAAGGAAAGTGTCGAACTCATACTATCACTCTAGGGTGATTATTTATAAGCATTATTGTTCTTGAGTATCATCACCCCTCAGCCCTCCTCTTTTTCTTTAAGAATATTTAGCTGCCATTCTTATTCTTTTTTGTTCTTAAAAAATTCATCAAAGTTTTTCCTTATCTTGCTTAT
Source organism: Candidatus Woesearchaeota archaeon (assembly GCA_964372435.1). Classification (GTDB taxonomy): domain Archaea; phylum Nanobdellota; class Nanobdellia; order Pacearchaeales; family GW2011-AR1; genus CAYJRI01. Next base: position 5,060 of record CAYJRI010000020.1, read on the forward strand.
GTCCTCGTTATTTACTTGAGTAATCAGAAGCTTTATTTTGACAAGAAAATCCTCTGCTTTTACAATCATATCCTTTGTTGATTGCTCTGTTGGAGGAAGATTATCTTTCGAGGTCGGATAATATTGCTTATCGATTCTTTCCTCTTTTCCAAAGACGATTATTTTTGAAAGGTCTGGTTTGTTGAATAATATTCTGAAGAGGATTATACACGCTTCATGATTTTCGCAATTAATTCCAACTTTGAATAATAAAGCCGTTAATGCATTGTACATGGTATAATAAGAATTTATAATAGAGTTTTCATATAACTTATGCGGAAGAAGTACCTTTGCAGAAGTGAGACAAGCTTCTGCTTTCTGCAATTGAGACTCTTTCATCTCTTCAGAAGGTTCAACCAGCTCTAACTTTCCATCTTTTTTGAGTTTATTCAAAAAACTTTGATCGCTCATAAAATTCCTCCACACCTCTTATGATAATATGGTTTTTAATGATTTCTTTGATTAATAAGGAGTTGACATCAAATGAGCCTGTTTTGATGCTTACTTTTGAATGCATTTCTTTTATTTTATGCCTGATTTTTTGATCTTGTGTTTCAATATAAAGATCGATATCGCTGTCCTCTTTTGCAGAGAATTTAGCATAACTGCCAAAAAGAACAATAAGTCTTTCACGGGAAATCTTGAGGATATCTTCTAAGATAATTCCAAGTTCAGGGTATCTCCTAAGTAGTTTAAGGAGTTTATATTTCTCTGCACTAAAGATATAATTCTTTCCTTGCAAAGTATTTTTGATAAAGAAAACTTTATTTCTTCCTTCTTGTTTATAATCTACAGCATTTTCTTGCATAAGAAATTTTAATTTGCGGATGATGGTAGGATGCGATTCATGAATGGCTCTTGCAATTGCCCTTACATGCCCTCCTTCTTTAATCAGCGTTAGTATAACTTCTAATTCTCTCTTTTTGCTATTGGTATTTTTTTGAACCATATGGTTCATTTATGAACCAGCACTATATAAATCTTTCTATTATGTCAGAATTGAAAACCATACACTTTAGTACATGGCAGTAACTTTCGGGTTGTCAAAAACTAAAGTTTTTGATCACCGTCAGAATTCACAGAATTCTGAGGTTTCAATTCTGAGCACTTCAAAACTTCAAAAGCCTTGCTTTTGACAGCTATCAGAAATCTTCGACTTCAAAATCTTTAGATTTTGATAGCCATCAGAACTCTGTGAGTTCTGAGGTTTCCGAAGTCCTAAAAACAAGAGCCTGTCTCAAACCACACCTTTCAAAGTGTGGTAGCTCTTGTTTTTTTGAAACTCCAAGCAGGCTTATGATCATCACCCCTCAGCCCTCCTCTTTTTCTTTTCCTCCTCTAACTTCACTCGAGAGGAATAATCCATTGCACGATCCTGAATACTTCTCGTGGTTTTCTGCACTCTTTCGGCTTCAATATTTCCTGGAATAAACTGCCTTCCTCTTTCTTCCTCCACGCCTGAAGATCGAACAGGCTCCATTCCAGTCTGATACTTTTGATTCGCTTCATATTGGATATTTCCATAACCAAGATTGCCATATCCTCCTTCGCCACCATACAATCCACTTGCCGGGCCGTATTTCACCCCTTCATCCTCTGGTGTTGAAGAGCGCGGCACCAACGCAAGCTCCTCCTCCAAGTTCTCTACAGGAACCTCCTTCAGTAATGCAACAGGCTGTTCCTCACTTCTTTCTTCCTCGCGGGAGATGAAGGAAGCAAACTCCTCAAGATGCTCAACCCTTTGGATATTCTGCTCCTCTTTCTCTTCTTTTTTAATCTCTTTAACAGAGCTTTCTTTCACAGCACGAAGAATTTTTATTTCCTTCCTTTCTTCATTCACTTTCTGTTTCTTTTGCTTCTTCATCAAAGAAACAGAAGGGAGAAGTATATAAATGCTCAGTTCATAGGCGATGAACTCTCAAGTCTTAAAATAGATTCTAAAAAATCACTTCTGCTTTGGAGCTTCTTGCTTCCTCTCAAAATACTCAAACGTAGGATCTCGATGAGATGCCATATCGTGCGCTTTCTTGTAAATATCATAAATATTAAAGCAGGCATCTCTCGCCTTCCGTACAACCAATGCCCTAAGGACCTTCTCATAATAACTATCTTTCTTAATGTCTCCTTTCTTCTCAATCTCCTTCTTCCTCTCCTTCCCGCCACCAAAATCAAATAATGCAGCAAAGGGATTCACATCTTCGCTCTTTTCCTCCCCCTTACCCTTGCCATTAAAATTTTCCCCGAGAAAATGTTCTAAGTCTCCTTTAATCTGATCCAAGGTTTCGTCAGTGACTCCTGCAGCTAACTGAAATGCATCCATGACATCAGACTCCTTCAATTTCCTTTGGAGCAGAGCTATCTCATCTTCATTGAGAGCATATGCTTTAAAGGTGACCTCACTCCTTCCTCCAAAGGTGTAATGCACCTGTTGTCTTTGAATAGTTTGGGGAATTCCTCGAAAGAGAAACTCAATCAAAATGCAAGAATAATACTTTCTCTTAAACCTCAATGTCGCGAACTTGAGGGGAAGCACTTGGTCTTCATACACAGCATCAGCAACTTTAATCATCTTCTTTCCAAATAAAGTCAGCTCCATAACAAGAGTATTAAATGCAGTAACAAGCGCAGGGTTTTTTGATGTTTTCATCTCCAACTGAGCTGCAGCGCGGAGATAGGGTTTTACCCATCGCGTATAAAGCTGCAGGGAGCTGACTTGGCTTTTCAAATAGGTTTTTTCAACCTCATATCTTTTCTTCAATTCTCTTTCTGAAGCATCTTTCCACTCCAAAAATTCCTGAATTCTTGGTTTTAAAATTCTACGCACCCGATCGTTCAAATCAAGATCCTCGACATCCTCAGGAGATTTTACGATCATGAAAGCATCTCGTAGGGTAGCAAACATCAACTCTCCTCGTGACAGGGAGTTAATGCTGCCTACCCCCCTCTTAATATCAACACTATCCATCCAAATCTGCTTCAGGCTTAATATCCCCGCCTCTGCCTTATCTTTATCCTTTGATCGCGTAGCCTCATAATGGCTCAGCCTGATTTCAAATTCCTTCAGATCATAAATCAGATTCAATATGCTTTTGATCACTTGATTTACAGCTCCAAGAATCTTCATAGCCTCCTCTTGCATTCTCGTTGCCTTTGCCCCTAACTCAGAAAAATGTCCTGATCCAGGAGAAGAAGTAAAATTATCAATCAGCTTTTCAACATCTCCCGCGAAGAATTCATTCGCCTTATCAAGAATCCAGAAATAGAGAGGCTCAAGACTGTCAGACGCGGAATCATAGACAAGTGTATGCTCCTCGACAGGATCTCCTACCATCTCCCTTAAAATTTCTTCAGCTTCCATATAGACCTCTTTCCCTAAGAAGAAAGAATTGAAGTTTTTAAAGGTTCTGAGGAAACGCCCAGGCACCAAGGAGCAGATTTATAATTATTACTAAGTAGTTACAAAAAAGAAAGATTTATAAAGATACCCTCTTTCTCTTGCCATGAACGCTGAAAGAGAATTTACTCAAGTCATTGCAGATCCGCAAGAAATGTATCTCACCCTCTTTTTCACTCTCGGTCCAGCTCAGAAAAAGGAATATGAGGCAGCATTCTTAGAGATCAAGGAAAGGATGCTCGATGTCACGAAATATTATCGAGGAAGATCAGATGAAGAAGTCTTCTCACCAGAAGAGCTTGCTGATCAAACTGCAAGAAGAGCTGTGATTCGTATAGGGGGGCAGGTATTACAAGGTGGCGACACTCGCTCATTTATAAAAGCAATTTCTTGTGAAGCAAAAACCCGGATGTTTTATGCATCTGAGGCAACAGCAAGAAAATTAGAAGCTCTCGCAGATCAGTATGTTACACCAGAAACACAAAGGGAGCTCGTCCGGCACAGAAGGGAAAGAGTCTCTACAAAAGTGGTCGCAAGATTTCATGCAGGAGATTACCCTGTCATATTTTCACTTGCAAACCCCAAGTAAAACGTCGTAAAAGACTACAGAAAATTGCTTCTGAAAAAAGATAAAGCTTAAGAAATACCGAGGATAAACCTTAAGGTGCGCTTGAAACTCTTGAATCGGAGAGTGAGCAAGTTATCGAATATAGATAAAGCTAACTTTCTATAAAGCCATCGTAAAATAAAGCTTTAAATAGCTCGTCCATCTTATTTTTGTATGTTTGATCTCTTCAAGAAAAAGAAAAGCGGCGATGTGATAGACTACACACTCTTAGAAAAAAAAGGGCTTCTCAAAGATGAGCCTCACAACAATCAAAATATACAACCACAATACCCTACAACATCCTCGTATGATCTTCCTGTACCAACACCCTCTCCCCCCCAAGATGCTAGTTCACCTCAAGACCAACAAACCACAGATTTTTTCTCATCCATGGCAGCAAGCGCAGAACCCTCTTATCAAACCCCTCAATCGCCAATAGATACTTCCTACGAACAAAAAGACAGAATTGACAAAATTGAAGATCGAGTAGAACACATCCTCGATAGAATCTATAAGATTCTCCAAAGAATCGAAATTATGGAAAGAAAAATCGAAAGGCTTGAGAGAAGGTCAGGGCTAGGGAGATTAGAGACGTATTGATACTCTGTTCTCCTCATAAGCTTTATTAATGAATCATTAGAGACGTATTGATACTCTGTTCTCCTCATAAGCTTTATTAATGAATCTTTACTGTTTCTTCCATGGACATTGGAAAACAATGGAGTAAAAAAATCCTCGCCTATGCCTTAGACAATGCATTATCTCATGAAGGCAAAGCGCTTCAGAATGCAGTACTTTCCCATCTCTTTAGAGAAGGCCTGCAGAAAGATCAAGTCAAAGATATTCTTCCCATTATTCAAGGAACCATTAAAAAAGTAAACTCGTGGAGCCAAGAAAAACAAAAACAAGAGCTCGAACTCTTAGGAATCTCATTAAAGAAATTCGAAGCTGAAGAAAAAACACTTCAAGAACTTCCAAGCCTCTCTAAGAGCATGGTCTTCCGTCTTGCTCCTTTTCCTTCAGGAGACTTACATATTGGTAATGCAAAAACCTATCTCTTAAATGCACTCTATGCTGAGAAATACAAAGGCAAGATTCTCTTCGTTATCGATGATACTATCGGAAGCGAGGAAAAAGCAATCGTAAAGGAAGCTTACAAGCTTATTCCAGAAACATTTGATTGGCTCAATGTAAAATATGAAAAACCCATCATCTACAAATCTGACAGAATACCTCTTTACTATGAACATGCAGAAAAAATCATTGACTACGGAAAAGCATATGTCTGCCACTGTAAAGCTGAAGAGATGCGTAAACTCAGAGCAGAAGGAAAAGAATGTACCTGCAGAAATCTCCCTATAGAGACCCAGAAAAAAAGATGGAAAGAGATGTTCAAAATGAAAGAAGGACAGGCAACACTCAGAATCAAAACAGATATCAGACATCCAAATCCTGCATTCAGAGACCGTGTTTTATTCAGAATCTCAGAACGAGAACACCTAAGAGTTGGGAAAAAATACAAGGTCTGGCCCATGCTTGAATTTTCCTGGGCAATTGACGATCATCTTTTGGGAATTACCCACATTATTCGAGGCAATGATCTCATGATTGAAAGTGAAATGGAAAAATATATATGGGATATTTTTGGATGGCCTCACAAAACCATTATTCATGCAGGTCTTGTCCAACTCGGGGGCATCAAGATATCAAAATCAAAAGCCCAGCAGGAAGTGAAATCAGGTCTCTATTCAGGCTGGGACGATCCACGAACATGGAGTATCCACTCCCTTATGAGGAGAGGATTCAGACCAGAGGCCCTGCGTAGATTCATTGAAGAAATAGGCCTCAATCAAAGTGATATTACAGTCCCTATAGACAACCTCTACGCCATTAACAGAAGATTGATTGATAAAGAAGCAGACAGATATAGTTTCATCGCAAATCCTGTAAAATTAAATATCAAAGTCATGCCCAGCATCAAAGAAGTAAAAGTAAAAATCCATCCTGAAAAGGAAAAGACAAGAACCGTCAAGCTAGGAAATGAAATCTTTATTGCGAAAGAAGATCATGAAAAAAACCAGGAGCAGGAAATCCGCCTTCTTCATTTATTCAATGTCAAACTCGGCAAAGAAGATCTTGTAACTTCTTTAGAAAATAAAGACATTCCTAAAATAAACTGGGTCTCAAAATATGTAAAAGCAAAAATCCTCATGGACACAGGAGCATGGATAGAGGGCTATGCAGAAGAGGCAATCAAAAGCCTGAAGTCAGGCCAGTTAATCCAATTTGAGAGGAATTTCTTCGTAAGATTTGA
>CAYJRI010000021.1:0-11118 GCA_964372435.1 Candidatus Woesearchaeota archaeon
CTGACTCTCATAACATTTAAATATTCTCCTCTCCTCTGAGAAAAGAGGAAAATGAGGGACAAATATCTCTTTTATGTTTTTGCAGTCATGCTGCTTGCTTCTCTTGCAAGTGCAGAAGTCTCCCTTTCCCAGCCAAGAGGAGTCTACAATATTGGTGACGAGCTTGCTCTTTCCATTACGCTAAGATCAGCGCAAAGTGCAGAGGGATTTTTGAAGATAACATTTATCTGCGCAAATCAGACAAGTGATATATACCTCGCGCCAATCGCTGTACATGCAAATCAAGAAAAAAGAGTAGACACCAACATTACTCTAGGAAGATCTTTTCTCAGAGACCTCGGAGGAGAATGTTCTCTTCTTATATCCTCTCCTGTGGGAGATGCAACATCCCAGAGTTTTGAAATTTCTGACGAAGTTGAAGTAAGCTTCAATCTCAACAAACTTGGTTTTTCAGCAGGTGAACAAGTCCAGATCAGAGGGAATTTGCTGAAGCCGAATACTAAACCTTTCTCAGGCTTTGTCGAAATAACTCTTGATGGAACCGATGTGCGGATGATCCGTCCAGCTGGCGGGAATCAATTCCAACTTAATGTTACTTTGCCAGAAAACTTGAGGTCAGGCACCTACAGGCTTCAAGTTAGGGCATATGAAAAAGACGTTAATGATGAGGTCACTAACGAAGGCATGGATGCAACTTCAATCAGCGTCTCAAAAATCCCTCAAAAAATCGAAATTGCAATAGCAACACAAAGTGTCGTGCCAGGCAATGCAATTTCCTTTAAAGTGTTCCTCTATGATCAGGCAAATGAGGAAGTGCAAGGAGATGTCTCCGTGGTGATTAAAGAGCCTGAGGATGAAATAATAATGCAGCAGCTGGTGAAGACCAACGAAGTCATTACCTATCCTATCGAACAAAATGCAAACCCAGGATACTGGAAAATCGAAGCCACATTCCAGCAGCTCAATGTAAGAAGACTCTTCTACGTAGAGAATCAAGAACTCGCTACCTTTGAAATTATTGGCGATACCCTCCTCATCAGAAATATCGGAAATACTCCCTACAGAAAGGCTGTTCAGATTGCCATTGGCGATGAAGTAGAAATCAAGGAACTAGAGCTTGACGTAGGAGACGAAAGAAGGTTCAGACTTGTTGCTCCCGATGGAATCTACAGGGTAAGCATCACCGACGGCGAAGAAACGCTGACGCTTGATACTGTCTCCTTAACAGGGAATGCTGTAGGAATCATTAGCGAAAAAAGCGGGAACATCTTTATACGCTATCCTTTAGTTTGGATATTCATCGTCATTGTGTTTGGGATGTTCGTCCTCATGATGTTCGAGCGCTTCTCCAGCAGGAAATTCATTGCCTACAACATCCCAAAAAAAACTCCTATTGAAGTAAAGAAGGAGTGGACAAGCGAGGGTCTTGTTCTTGGAGGAGTGCGAGAAGCAGAACATGCTGCGACGGTTCACGGTCACAAGGAAGAAGCAGCGCTCATCGCATTCAGAATTAAGAACTTTCATGAACTGACAAAGGAGAATCTGAAAAGCATCGAAACTCTTTTTCAGGAAGTCTATGATAAAAAAGGAGTAGTCTATAAAACAGGAAATTACCTCATCATTATCCTTACCCCCTCTATAACAAAAACATTCAAAAACAATGTCAATGCAGTAAAGCTGGCAAAGTCAATAAGCGAGAAACTGCAGGAATATAATAAAAAATTCCTGAAAAAAGTCAATTTTGGAGTTGGAGTGAATTATGGGGGTATCATTGTCGAACCACTCAAAGATCGCATGAAATTCTCCAGCGTTAGTAACGCGCTGAGTCTTGCAAAAAGAATTGCAGATCTTTCCCATGGAGAAGTGCTTCTTTCAAGAGAGGTAAACACCCATGTAGACTCAGAAATAAAGACAGAAAAAACTCTGAAAGAAGGACTTGATCTGTATACACTGAGGAAGGTAACCTCTCGAGAAAGCTATCACGGCTTCTTGCAAGGTTTTTTAGAGAGGAACAAATAGCATCTCTCAAGAAATAAAATATCAGTTTTTAATACTCAAATACAAATTCAGTTCATATGAAGAACGCGATACTGCTTCATGGAAGCTCCTGCACACCAGATTCATATTGGTTGCCAAGCATAAAAAGATTCTTAGAGAAAAAAGGCTACGCTGTTTGGGTTCCACAACTTCCCAATCCAGAAGCGCCAGACGTAAAGATTCAGCTCCCCCATATTCTAAAAAATGCAGCTTTTAGCAATGAAACGATAATTATCGGACATTCATCTGGCTGTCCATTAATTCTGAGCGTTCTCGAGAGCATTAACGTAAAAATAAGTAAAGCTATTTTAGTTGCAGGCTACGCAAGAAAACTTGGAAAAATGAAAGGGCAGAAGCTAAAAAAACTAGAGCAAGATGCTGAGCCAATTCTGCAGGAAAAATATAACTGGGGGAAGATCAAACAAAATGTAAGAGAAATTATATTCATAAATTCAGACAACGATCCATGGGGATGTGATGACAAAGAAGGTTTCTACATGTTCAAGAATCTAGGAGGAACATTAATTATAAGGCATGGAGAAGGCCATATGGGATCAGACAAGTTCAATCAACCCTATAAAGAATTTCCACTTCTTGAGAAATTGCTCGATCTATAAGCCACCATTGCAACGACTCACTGTTGAGCATAAAGCAGAAAATTGCAACTAAAATATCCTCATCATCTCCCTTGTCTAAGAGACAACTTCATCATACAACTCCCTGCTGTATCCCTGATGGTTAAAATCAAAGTTAAAGGTCTCTAAAAAATTCTGCAGCAGTTCTTTGCTCGCTTTTCTCTGCTTTAATTTCAAGTAGACTTCCTCTGTGAAGCAGTAGGGGCATATGAAGGCAGAGGCATGATTGCAGGTAACGCACCTCAAACCACGAATATATTTTCCTGTTCCGCTGAGATGGTTCACCACATTCATGATCTCTTTTTTGAGCCTTGGAATTCCACTCTTATCTCCAAGCCATTCGTGAATCTCCACTGCAAGGCATTCGGGGCAGATCGGATTATAAATAATTTCACCACATGCAATACATAACGCATCGGTATGTCTGTCAGGCATTTTAAGAATTCCACCAAACTTCCTGAGAGGAGTTTAGTGGCAGCAGGATGTAATTTTAATATTGCAGACGCAGAAAAGGCCTCTCGAGCCCAGGCTATAAGAATTCCACACTCTTTTCTCACATGCGTCTACCATAGTTACTACAACTCGAGCATTCATATAAACATTATGTATATAAAATATATACGGGGAAAAAAGCGAACTTTCTTTATAAACCAAGAAGAAAATTTATAAATAAAAAATCTCTTTCTCATCATGAGCAAATATCTTCTCTGGCATCTTTTCGCTGGAACTCGTGGAGGATTGAATAGACTAAAACTCATGAAACTTCTCCTCGAACAGCCCTATAACGCCCATCAGCTTGCTGAACTTCTCAAAATGGATTATAAAACCATCCGTCATCATCTAGATGTTCTCAAAGAAAATAATCTGATGAGCAATTCTGGCCAAGGATATGGTGCAGTCTACCATCCCTCTGCTTACTTTGAATCACAAAGAGAAATCTTTAACGAGATTTGGGAAAAGGTTAATAAACAAACTAGGAGAAGAAAGTAAGATGGCAATCATGCAATTCACTATTGGACTAGTAAGCATAAACATCATTATCCTCTGCCTGCTTCTCTTCATTTATCTTAAAAATCTAAGATCCATCAAATCGAAATTTACCATAGGCTTAGTGCTCTTCGTTACCGTTTTCCTCATTCAGAATATTGTCGCAGCTTATTTTTACTTCACCATGATGGACCTCTACGCACAAGGTACAGAGCTCCCTGTCCTTCTCCTTACAATCATGCAGACCCTCGCATTCATTATTTTTCTTTTTATTACCCGTGAATAATTCTGGTATGATTTGGGTAAATCTTTTTAAAGAGATTGAACCTTCGCCTAAAGGGAGGTGAACATGAAAAAAATATTGGTTCTCACACTGTTCGCGATGGTAGCGAGCATGAGCTTTGTGATCGCAACACCGGAGAAAACAGAAGCATTTGTATGTCCTGTACTCAATGAGAAAGCAGGGACACACAACCCTAATGCAGTGCCTATAGCAAATGGAGACTACACGGTCATTGGGCCACATGTTATGGTTCCTGTGCATGCCACAAACCAAGATGGCGCAGGAAACCCTGGTGGAGATCACGCAGCACCTGGCGATCCAGGATACTCACCTATCTGGGACTTATAGAAATATCTACTTTTTTCTTTTCTTCTTTCAGTATTCTTTGAAAATAGTCAATTGTTGCAGGTAAACCTTCTTCTAAGGAAACCTTGGGTATCCATCCCAATTTCTCCTGAGCAAGCGTAATATCTGGTCTTCTCTTTCGAGGGTCATCCTGCGGCAACTCATGATACACAATCTGAGATTGCGAACTTGTCAGTCGGATAATTTTCTGTGCAATCTCAAGAATAGTAAATTCTCGAGGATTCCCCAAGTTTACAGGACCTATAAAATGATCATGATTCATAAGACGATATAATCCTTCCACAAGGTCAGAAACATAACAAAATGAGCGGGTTTGCTGCCCATCTCCATACATCGTAATATCCTGATGCTGCAAGGCCTGGAGAATAAAGTTAGAAACAACTCTTCCATCATTTTCAGCCATGTGGGGTCCATACGTATTAAAAATACGCGCAACTCGAATCTCAAGTCCATGTTCTCGATGATAATCAAAAAAAAGTGTTTCAGCAACTCTTTTTCCTTCATCATAACATGCGCGAGGCCCGATGGTATTCACATTTCCACGATACCCCTCATGCTGTGGATGCTCGAGGGGATCTCCGTAGATTTCAGAGGTAGAAGCCTGCAAAATCCGAGCCTGATGTCTTTTCGCAAGCCCAAGCATATGAACAACTCCAACGGTATTTGCCTTTATCGTTCTGATAGGATTCATCTGGTAATGTACCGGCGAGGCAGGACATGCCAGATTATAAATTTGATCTATTTTCTCGTCTACATAGAGAGGCATAATAATATCATGTTGGAGAAAAGTAAAGTTTGGTTGAGAAAGCAAATGCTGAATATTTGCCTTACTTCCCGTAAACAAGTTATCAACACAAAGAACTCTATACCCTTTTTCAAGAAGATACTCACACAGATGACTTCCGATAAATCCTGCACCACCCGTAACTAAAACTTTTTTCATCTCAATGCATAGGAAGATTATTTATAAAGATAATTGCACTCAAAGCATCTCTGCAGATGCAAAAAAATTGATCAAGATATTTTCTTACCAAAAGAAATAATTTGAATCCATAATTCTGCTCTCGATGAAAGTTCTCCTAAAGTTTTGGAAAGAAGTTAATTCTTATCGAGATTTTTACGGTAAAATTCTCATTCGGAGATACTGACTAAGAGTATCTCCGCAGACGCGAAAGTTATTGCTAAAAAGTAGTTCGTTAAAAAGAAGTATTCTCTGCTGTTAAATAAACGCTGTTACCTTTTGTGTACGCAAAATTGTATAAAAAGGTGTACAACTCTCTTTGTTAGGATGAACTCGAACCTGAATTCCAAAGCCTCAGAAGGGAGTCGAACCCTTGACCCATTGCTCTTTCAAACATTTTCTCCAAAAGCGGAGATGGTCTGTTAAGGAGGTGAAGCGTGAGGAACCTTGGTTCCTACGCATACGAAGCAATTGCTCTACCAACTGAGCTACTGAGGCACACTATTTCAAAGAAAAAGGATTTAATAATTTATCTCACCAGCCACTGCAATCTCCGCAAAGCATGCAGCTTCCTTCTGTCATCAACTTTCACATCCTGCAAGGCATTCCGAAGTATTTCAATATTCTGATCATAATTCTCTTTATCCACAGGATAAGGAATCCCATCTTTCCCACCATGAGCAAAACTATATTTCGCAGGATCTTTCCAAGAAAGCTCTGTGCCATGCACCAAGCTCGAGATCAATGCCAAAGCCCGCAATGTCTTTGCCCCAATTCCTTTCATCCCCACAAGCTCCTCATAATCCTTTGGTTTCTGTTCATATGCCTCAAGAAGAGCATTAAAATTTCCTAAATCTGTCAAAGTAAGATCATGTCGTGAAGGAAGAGTATACTGGGGAATTGCCCCATACTCAGAAAGTGTTTTTTGCATATCTCCCCTGTGAGCAGCGATATATCTCTTCAGATGTCCTGGATGATCTTTCACAAGATCAACAGAAACCTCTTGAATCTCTTGATGCTCCTTGCTCGAGAGATTTAAAACATCAAGAGCAGGTTCACCAACAATTGCACTCTGTGGTTCAATCATGAAATTTTCAAATCCGGAAATCCAATGATACCGCCGAGCATATCCATGCATCCCAAGACCTTGCTGGACAACGCTCCAATCACCTCTCTCGTTTAAGAAAAAAGTATGATGATATAACTGATATCCATCTTGCACTAAGCTATTATCAACTTTCGCACTCATTCTTGATGCGTACACAAGCTCCTGAATCTTGCGCTCAGAAAAATTGAAAATCTCCTGGGAGGCCTTAATCTCATCAGGCGTCTTCTTGCTTGTTTTTCCTTTCCCGCCTAAAGCAATCACACCAGTATTAGATTCAAGTCCAAGCTTCAACGCCCCACATAACGTAGTCGTCAATCCAGAAGAATGCCAGTCAAATCCTACAACACATCCAAAAGCCTGGAAAAAATATGGATTGCTTAATCTTTCCAGGTATGCCTGCGTGCCATACTCTTCAATGATGATTTCTGAAAGAGCCCCTGACAATTCAACCATTCTAGGGAACAGCCATTTGGGACATCTTCCTGAATGTAAAGGAAGATTCACCACCCCTGTTTTTTTCATACCTAAAAAAAGAAGCACTTCTATATAATCATTGCGGTTTTTGAGTGTGCACAGGAGGCTGTGAGCGAGGAGCAAATTCAGGAAAAAATTGATAAAATGCATTCCTTGCTTTGTGAAAAGCTCTCTGTTCCTCCCAAGGTATTTCAGGAATTTCTGAGATAAGGTCTATGCGGGTTTCTGCATGTTCGAGCCAATCTGCATAGAACTTTAATCTTGTGGAAACATCGCGGTGCAATTCTGGAAAATGGTCGCGAAGCTGTGACCAAACAGGAAGAGGAAGCCTATAGTAACCGAGATCAGGATCAAATTCTGTATGTAATGTTCGTGCTTCCAGCCAGTCTTTATAATCCCTTAACCTTGACAAAAGATCATGATCCATGATTATTCATGCGCACAAACTTTCCTATTTTATTATCATATCCTAGAATGTCAGGTTTTCCATACATGTTTCGGAAGTCTTTGATAATGCTGTCAGTTGCCATCCAGAGCCCAGAGGCAGTTGGCTGAGTTGCACAAATATGACCTGCTGCATTTGCAGAGTCAAGGATTTCCACTGCTTTTTCTCCTAAGACCTCCTTGATAACCACGATAGATAAATATGCATCACCACATCCGTTGGTGTTAACGATCTCCCTTTTTGCAAAAGGATTATCAACCATAGGCATAGCAGGCTGGAAGTAAACTCCCCCCTCTCGATCTAAGACAACACCTCCCATTTCACCAAAGGTAACATAGACAGATCCTTTCCTCTTTCCTGAAGATTGCAATGATTGGATACTTCGCATTTTCTCAACCAGGGTTTTAGCATCATGAATATTGCCCATCAATTGTTCGAGTTCTTCTTTGTTTGAAACATAGACCTCGCTCCTTTTGATGAGTGCCTCAACCTCAACAATTCCTAACGCTTTAATCATAGAATCTGTAGCAGCAAGAAACAATCGCACTGATTCATCATTCTGAAGTACTTCTTTAAGCAAACCGAGATAATTTTGGTCTCTGACAGTATTCAAAACTACGACATCGCCAGAATCTATTTCTACTATTCTAGGTTTTCCAACAGCCTTCGGTACTTTGCTCCTAAAAGTTAGCTTTTTCCCATCAACAGGGGAAAAATTAATGTTCATACCAATCTTCTCATCGTCGATACCATACACGGGAAAATAATCAAGATGCGACAATTCTGTATGGAGTTTATTTTGGATAAAATCACTCCCCCAAGGCACTGTCAAACGAACCTTAAAATTGTGGTCATATCCTCCTAGAAGAAGGTCATCAAGAAATACCTGCTGTCCATACGCAGTGTTATACGCTCCTCCTCCACCTGTTGCTTCTATAACCTCAGTATGCCACAATTCCTTGAAACCTTGGGGAGGGTGCTTTTCCAATCCTCCCGTAAGACTATACTTATCATCTGCAAGGAGGGTAAAATCTTTATCAGTTGCTGAGATCTTGGGGTCATGAATGTCAACTATTCCATAGGACCTCATTCGGTGATGTTCAACCAAAAGAGCTGTATGTAAGGATAACTGGAAACCGGTTCGTTGAGAAGGACCAAAGAGATTGGGTTGAGGATGCGAAAGAGTAACCACTTGAAGAGAAGGAGGGTTTTGTTTCACCCTTCCCTCAAGGTCTATATTATTCATTCCGAAATTATGAATCGTGACCATTTTTGGAGGATTAACTCATGTCAAGATGGTTTCGCACGGCAGTCTCCAAGGCACTTGAGAAAGGGCCAGGAGGCAATCCATCTCCAGGATCATAAGAGATTGCATTCTTTCCCGTAAGTCTTCGCACAAATCTTTGGGAAGCCCGGTAATTTTCTTTTCTATCTCCTTGATCAAATACTTCTCGCGATTGATGAATTGCGGCATTATTTTCTAAAGCATACTGATGCACCACATAGGCATCAAGCGATGGATCGACAACAATTCCAATACCTCTGCCACCCCGATCCCTTCTCCATTGTATATAGACTATGTCATCAGCATCCATTGTTTTTATATGAGTCTCCTAAATATAAATATCTTCTCTTCATCCTACCTTTTCCCACCACATGAAGAGAAAGGGAGGATAAGGGAGGACACAAAAGATCGTCTGAAAAATCTCAGAAAAGGAAAAAGTCCTACCTCATCCTACCTGGGTAAGATTTATTAAGATGCTGCTCTTTCTAGGAATATGAAAAAGAAGATTTCAGTCACCATTCAGGAAAAGATTATTCGAGATATCGATGCGACTGTTGATAATCTTATTATCCGCAATCGCTCCCAAGCTATCGAATTTCTTGTGCGCAAAGCCTTGCAGGAGAGTAAAATCGCAGTGATTCTTGCTGGAGAAGGTAAAAGTAGAGAAAGTCGCTCCCAGAGAATCAAAAATCGTTTTGCTCTCCGGATCAATCATCTCACCATTATGGAAAAGGCGATCAAAAAACTAAGTGACTCAGGTTTTAAAATTATCTATATTGTTGCTACCCACAATACCTTAGCTAATATTTTCAGGCTCATCGGAGATGGTTCTACCTATAATGTTAAAATTGAATTTGTTACCGAAGAGGCAGAAGAAGGAACAGCAGCTGCATTAAAACTTCTAAGGGGAAAAATCAAAACAACCTTTCTGGTGGTCTGGTGTGATATTATTTTCGATGAAGTGAATTTGCTCGAACTCTGGCAGCAACATCTCCAGTATAAAATGACTGCAACGCTCTTGGTCAGCAGCGCAATTATGCCCAACACAAAAGGATTGTGGGGTCATGTAAAACTTGAGGGAAATAAAATTGTTTCCTATCTTGAAAAGCCAACCCCAACAAAAATGAGGTCATCTATTTTCGTAACAGGGATTTTTGTTGCAGAGCCTGAAATTTTTACCTATGCTGGGAAAAGCCTTGAGCTTGATGTTTTCCCCGAACTAGCGAGAAGGCGCCTTTTGGGAGGACAGGTGAGTAGTGCAGATTACCTCCACGTGCATACGCTTGCTGATCTTAAAGAAGTAAGAAGAAAACTGATGTCATAATCACATCGCTCTTTTCTTTATCTCTTCCTTAATATGGGGATATTTCTGTTGACACTCAGAACAAGCACAATAAAACTGGTTCTTATTCTTCTTTTCATCCTTTACTTTTACCAAAGTTCCCCTAACTTTTCCAAGAAAAGTCTCTTCAATCTTCTCCCCACACAAAACGCATTTCTCAGCCATGATCTTCCATAAAGAAACATCTTTTTTAAATCTACTCCTGTACACATAATTTTTTATATCCTGACCTCCTCTTTTAAGAGGAGGTAAAAAAGAGATGAGAGCATTGGAGCTCATGGAAGAGCTAAGCGACGCACGAGCTTCTTTAGATGGGGGAGACTTTACATTAACAAGCAGCGTCGCTCTACCCGAGGCACAGGAAAAAGACCATGGTTACAGAGATTCTGGGATCATAGAGTTAGGCAATCGGCGGTGCATGCTGGATGCAAGTGGATGCATCTACGAACTCCCTTCTTGGGAGTAATGTTTAAAAAGTCTTGAGATAAGGAAAAAGAAAGAGAGGTTATCATGTCATCCAACCGAGATCTCAGGAGCTATCAAGACAATGAAGCAGTAGCATCTGCCTTCGGAAAGCTCGTTTCAGGAAGATCTGGATACAAAACAGTCATCGAAAAACGAAAAGACCCCACGATCTGCCAAAATCCCGAGTGCAGAACTAATCTCACAGGAGATGAAAAATTCTGCCCCAATTGTGGAACAAAAACAGATTTTAAGAATTAGCCTTCATTTTTTCATAAAGCTCTTGAGCCCAGAGAGCATCTTTCCATTCCCCATCAATGTTATCTAGCCAGGTTGGATTCTGCAATAATCCTTTGGATGATGTAGGAAGTTTTTGCAGAGCAACACTTTTTCCCAAGAATCGATATCGCCCATGACGCTCATATGCCCCTGAAATTTGAACAGTTCCAGAAAATCCTCCTACAGTTCCTGTAACAACATCAATTGCATATCCTAAGACAGAGTTCAGATCTTTGGGAGATTTGAGGAGACTGGCACTTACCCGACAAAGTTCTGTAGGGCATAAACTTATCTCCAGATCAGAAAACGCTGACCTCTCCGAGAGAGCGTCAAAGATCACAGCACTCATTGCATAAAACGGATTTTCAATAGTATGCCCACATTCTCCACAGCACCTTGACATAAGGTGATTTCTTGCATGATCTTTATAAAAATATGTATGCCCAAGAAAATC
>CAYJRI010000022.1:0-10944 GCA_964372435.1 Candidatus Woesearchaeota archaeon
ATCGTGCTTCTGTCTCTATTTACCGAGATAAGGAGAGAAGATTGGCTTCATTTGTTTTGGAGAAAGGGAAAACTTCTCCTGACATTTACTTGCCTGGATTTTATTGCAGAGCTGGAATTCAGGTGAGATTTGATGGAGCTGAAACGCCTGATATCAGAGCAAAGATTGCTATTGATGATTCTGAATTTTTCTTGAAAACAGGAGAGCGATTTTTGAATGATCGATGCAGGGTAGTAAGCATCTCTCCTTTAAGGCAAGGCGGGAGGGTGATGGTGAATTGTGCTGGAAAAAATATTCCTCTTTCTCTTGCAATTGCCAATGCTGTGCAGCTTGTGAAGGGGGGGAATGCGCAGTTTGTTAATGTTGGGGGATATGCGAGGAGCGGTGCTGAGAGTATTTATCTTTTAGGTATTGGAGAGACGCCGAAAACTCTTTCTTTGGGCGAGGGTGAGGAAAGAAGATTTATTGTGCTTGGAAAGGATGTGCATACTTTGTCTGGATTTACTGGCGATGATGGAAATCTGAAGCCTGAGAAGGTTGCGGCGATTTCAGCTGCTATTACTGGAACCACGAGTGCCAAGGATCTTAATGAGTATCGAAGTATTCTTGGGCAGAGAGTAGGTGGTATTCTTAAAGATGGAAGTAAGAGTGCTGAAGTTGAAGTTGTTTTTTTTAATGATGTAGGGAAATTTGAATATGGTTTTAGTCTTGCAGGATCTGCTGATCGCGACTATAGCAATCAGGGAGAGCAAGGTATTTTGGTTGAGGAGTATTTTGAGCAGACTTTGAAGAGTGCGCAGGATATCGCCTCTAGTTATGCTCAGGAGAAGATGGATGTAAAGACTTATGGAGAAGAGGCTTTGTTAAGAGTTGCCGAAGTGGCTGGTACTCTTGGCAAGCAGAAAACACAGGCTGAACTTTTTGAAAGAGTTGTTAGGGATTATCCTGAATCTTCTTCAGCGAAGTATGCAGAAGCACAGTTGAGGACATTGAGGCAGCATAATTACAAAAATGCAGTGAGCTTTGTAGATTTGCAGAATGAATTGCATGCCCTACAGCTCCTTGACATTCGAGAGCCTGAATTTTCTGCTATTTCTGCCACATTCTTTATCAAAAATGAGCAGAAGCGTTTAGGGATTAATGATGATTACAGTATTTCTGGTAATGAGAGTATTTTGGTGAAGGACATTAAGAGAGAGGCAGTTACTGTTACTTATTCTTCTGTTGACCGAGAGGGAAGGCAGCAGACTCGAGACATTACACTAAGAATGAATCAGAGGGAGCAGCTTGGCAGCACCTTTATCGAACTGCGCGAGATTACTTTTGAAAGCGAAGCCCGCATTACCATTTTGCCGAAACTTCCTCATCAATTTTCAGAGGTAAATGTGACAGTGCAGATCGGTATAGAGAAGAGAGCTATTAAACTTTCTGATGAGAAAACTTTGGAGATGATTGAGAATTTGAATAAGAGCATTGAGAGATTTGATAAGATTGTTGCTAATTTAGGGAAGACGATTAAGGTGATGAAAGGGGCTTGCTTCGCGACCATGGGGGTGTTGCTGGTGAAGAATTTTGTTTCTGGTTTAGGAGGAGGTGTTCAGGCAAGGCAGGCTGTGATGCAGAAGTGGTATGCGAATTGCACACAGCTCTCTGGAGGAGACAAAGTCAAATTCAATGAATGTTTGAGAGTAAATAATGACCCCATTCAGAGTGATATTGCGTCTTATCGGGAAAATGTCGATGGTGTGAATAGCAATTTGAAGAGGATTCAGGATGCGAATAAGAATGAGCTTGGTGGAGTTGATGTGGGAAAGGCGACGGGTGCATATAGGGAGTATATGAGGAAGTATGTGGGGCAGAAATTTGAAGTTGTAAAGAATGATGGGTCTCGAACTGAGATTACTTTGAGTCAAGAAATGATTAATCAAGCTTCTATAACTGAATTAAGGGATTTAGAGCTTGCAATTAAGAATGGCGGCTCTGAGAGGGGTTTTGTGAAAGAGCTTGGATTAGGAAAGAGCGGAGAGATTCTTCCTGTCTTGCAGACAAGAGAGGAGCATACGCAGGCAGCTACGCAGCAGAGCACGATTTTTGGAGACAAGGTTTTGGTTGATCGTGATGTTCCTTTGGAGACTGTTTTAGTAAGGCCGTATTATGGGCAGAAGAGCGGAGAGCTTGGGTATAGTTTTCCAGAGGCTGTGAAAAACAATTCTCCTGTGCAGGCAATTACTGTCGGGAGCAATTATTATGTTGCTGTTCTTAACTCAGAGGGAAATAATGACCGGTATGGTGCTGTGGAGTGGTATAATATGAGTGCTGATGGGAAAAAGAGCTTAAGCAAGGTTACGAATGAGACTGAGCTGAGCAAGCTGAGAAGGATTTCTTTCCAGTTGCAGGATGAGAGGACATTGACAAATCCTTGGGCTGATGCAAAGAAAGTGAGCTTCCATGAGACAGGTTCTTTTAAGGGTTTGCCTGCTATTATCCCTCTTGGGGAGAAGTGGGGAAGGCAGAAAGGGTGGTATGTTGCGACGAAGAATTATAATATTTTCAGTGAACTTAACACACCCCGGGCATTTACTGAGGCTGCTTTGCCGAAGAACTACTATATTTGCAATGTTGGTAAAAACAGAGTGCAAGAATTTGAGACGAGTTTGAGTGATGATCATTGCCAGTTTATCAATGTTGATGCTGGAGCGCCTGACAGGATTTTGGGTCTTTCACCAGGCGATTCTAGGGAATTGTACCAGATTTCACAGCAGGCGATTTATCAGGCTGGATCTCAGTATGCGCAGAGTGGAGGCGCTGGCGGGAAGATTAAAGTTTTAGATGGCGAGTTTGAAGTTGGACCGCCCCCTGTTCTTGGAGGTGCAAAATGCCAGGACTTCATGTCGCCTCAAGATTGCCAGCTGTTGTTCAACTTGTGCGATCCTGTGCTGTGTCCTGCATCGCGATGTGATCTTGGAGGAGCATATCCTGTTGCAGATGTGGTTCAGTCTGGGATTATTGGAAGTACTGTGCTTTGCCTCCCGAATTTCCGCGAGGGCGTATTTATTCCTGTCTGTCTTTCAGGAATTCAAGCTGGTTTAGACGGATATGTGCAGATTCTGAAGTTGACAAGAGGCTGCTTGGAAGAGAATTTAGCTACAGGAAGGACGATAGGAATATGTGATGAAATTAAGTCATTGTATTTGTGCGAGTATTTCTGGAGGCAGATTGCTCCGATGACAAAACTTGTCTTGCCAAAGCTGATCGAGGCAGCTACAGGGCAGGGAACTCGTGGAGGATCTGAGTATCTCACGGTGAGAAAGTCGTTTGATCAGCTGGATAAGAGCATTGATTATTTGAAGAATGATTATGCGTTAAATGCATACAAGGCTTTTCAAAAAAGGAGTACTGATGATGTGGGAACAGAGGTTTGCAAGGGATTTATCTCTGCGAGATATCCCTCTGACAAGAAATTCCTTGACAATTTGCTAGAGCCTGATAGTCCTTATCAATTTTATGCAACGTTTGATGAAATTAAATTTACAGAAGCGACTGTGCCTGCAACATCGCAGTACAAGGTATATTATGCAATTTATGCAGGAAAAGATGAAGGAGTTTATTATAGCGTCTATCTCACGAATCCGCCGCAGACAGGGTATTATGCACAGCAGCCTTTCCTTTTTGTCTCTACGGGATTTGTGCCAAGGGGGAAGAGTTTGGATGAAGCCAGGGATTTCACAGCTCCTGCCGGATACAAAGAGTTATGCGTGAGAATTAATGGGAAGGATGAATGTGGATTCAAGAGTGTTACAACAAGTTTTGCTTCGGATTATCTGAAGGAAAAGTATTTGACAGAGCAAGCGAAGGATGAAGTAACCAGTGAGAATGAATGCGTCTCTGGATCTCCTAGTGCGTTGGCATTTGCTCAGCCTAATGTACAAGAGGGTGCTGATCAATTCTTGAATCCGACTCTTTATAAAAGAGGAATTATTCGGGTTTGCGCCACTGATAATCCTGGAAAATCCATTGATCCTAAAGTTGGATCTCAAGAGGCAAGATGGAGACCTGTAGGATATTGCAGCGATGATAAAAGGATCAAGTGCTGGCTAGATACAGAAAGTGTTGAGGACAACATTAGGAATAAGAATTTGCAGAAAGAAGCATTAGAGGACATTAAGGATCTGGCTAAGAAGATCAATAATACTGAGATTTATAGTGAGGTACAGACGAATGATGCTCTTGCTGGTTTGAGGAAGAAGTTTAGGGAGTTGAATGTTGATGAGCAATTGGCTGCGAATAAAATTGCAAAGGTTTCTTC
Source organism: Candidatus Woesearchaeota archaeon (assembly GCA_964372435.1). Taxonomy (GTDB): domain Archaea; phylum Nanobdellota; class Nanobdellia; order Pacearchaeales; family GW2011-AR1; genus CAYJRI01. The sequence goes on from CAYJRI010000022.1 coordinate 4,307, forward strand.
TAGTGACTTTAAAGGAAGCAGGGTAGGGGAATTTGTTAGAGAGGCAGAGGACCTTGAACTTAAGGGTTTCATCAATAAACAGAAAGTTGAGGCTCTCCTTATGAAATATCAGGTGTATGAGATTGTTGCGAAGAAATTGTTTGAGAAGCTTCAGCCAAAATTACTTTCTCCTGCGCAGAGACCTCAAGCAAATGAGACAAAGAATCAAACATCGTCTGTTCAGACAGCTGCAGAGCAAGTTCGCGCTATTACCTTTGGCGTTGGAGGGAAAGTGACTTTTGCAGCAAAAACCGATGATACTGTTGAGGTTAACATTGAGCATACTTGTGGCATTCTTGAGTATGAGGTGAAATCGCAACAGAAGCTCTTTGGGATCGATATTTTTTCACCTGATGACCAGATCTTAGCAGATACTCTGTATGGGGAAGATTCTTTTCAACTTTCTCGCTTGAAGGAGGGGAAGTACTATGTAGATGCACAATGCCAGGGAAAGCCTGGAACAAAGCTGAGATCTGCAGTTCTTACTGTGGCTGGTGCGAGTGATGGGGGGGGAATTACTTCTATTGCTTTTTTCGTTAATAATGTGGTTACTGCTACAGCAACAACGACTGATACTGTTGTGCTGAAAATTGAGCATCGCTGTGATCAAGTTAATGTTACTTTAAGTGGGGGAAGCTATCGTGATAACTTTGTTCTGCGTAGCTCTGAGATGACAAAAGAATTCCAGAAATTAGGGGTTGGGACGTACACAGCGACAGCATCGTGCTTTAATATTGGTGGAAGAAAAATTGACATGAAAACAGCAACACTCAAAGTTGCGGTTTCTAACCAGGATATTGATTAATCATCAATGGTTGCAGAAGGTGCCGAGGTCGTGCTGGGAGAAAATTTACCTTTTACTGGGATGTAGAGGTATCCTCTTAAGCCTGTTTTTGTCTCTTCTTTCCCGTCAATAATGGTTGTACGAGATTCTAGTTGCATTTCTTTTTCAGCTACGAACACTTGGGGGAGATAATCAATATCTTCGATCTTTACATGATCTGCTGGAAAGACTCTATATGCCACTCCCTGAAATATGATGCGGGGCGCTGAAAGTTCTTTTCCTTTTGTGTAGTGCATCTGCCCTGGTCCTTCTGTTCCTTCATCTACCTTATGTTCGAGGTTATTTCTATCAAGTGTGACAAATTTTTTTACGAGTGCTGGGCCTTCATTGAGCACAATCTTATCTCCTTCTTTTTTGATACTGACAAGGAAATATTTTTCTTCAGGTGGGATGAGGGTTATTTTGTTTCCTTCTCTTTGTATGGTATGGTTGTCATAGGGGAAAAGAAAGACATTGCCGAGGAACTCTCTCTTGATAGTTTTTCCTGCGATTTCAGCTGTTTGATGGTCTTGAAGAGGGATAGCTCTATAATGCTTATCTTTTATTTGGACTTGACCAAGTGTGTAGCTCTCTATTTTAAGAGGAGGTGCCTCTTCAGTGATCGAGCTTGCATTGGTTTTTACTGCAGGAGCTGGTTCTTTTTCTTCACCACATCCAGCGCCTAGTATGCCTAAGGAAAGTGCAGCTATCACTGTTCCTATATTTTTGCGAAATACCATGCTTTTGAGAGATTTTAGGATTTATAAATCTTTCTATTTGTTATTATTATGAAGAGGTGACACTAATGGGAGCAAAGGATGTGCTTATGAGATCATTTGTAAAAAAGAAATAAAATCAGGACTTGGCAATGAGGTCGCAATGGTGTTTGCTCGATATTTGAAGCAGAAAAACATTAATTCTTGAACAATGCTAAGTCCGAAGCTATCTGAGCCAGCGCGAACTCAATCAAGAATCTTCAAAAACTCTTCTGGCCTTACAATCTTAATTCCTCGAAACTCCTTTAAATTCAACAAATGCTTATCATAACTGATCACATACTCTGAATCAGAATCCAAGGCGCACTCAAGAACTTTGTTATCTTCTGGATCATCCTTGACAGCATCTACCCTGGAGGTAATTTGAACCAATGTCACAAAAGCGAGAACTTTTTCAGTGATATTACCTATTTCTTCATGAGAATATCGAAAATCCCTTACAAGAATCCTAGCGAATTCGTCTAAGATCTCTTTTGTTGTAAAAATTTGAATATTTTTCTCTAGCAATTTAAGAAGTAATTTATGAGACACACTATAATTCCATTAAGTAGCTGAAACCAAGAAATTCGTATCCACAGTAATTTTCATGTTACTTGTTTTTTCTTATCCTGTGAACCATATCAGGTACATCGCTCTCTTTTATTCCTAGTTTTTTAGCCCTTTTTGCTCCTTCTTCTGCAATCTTTCTTAATTCTTTGATGAGAGCTTCTTTGGAAGGAGTTGCTATCTTTTTCAATACTATGGTATCTCTGCTACTAACTACTGCAAAAACAGTTCCTTCATCTGCTTCTATTTCTTCACGAATATTTTGTGGGATAACCACTTGCCCTTTTGAGGACATTTTTATTGTTTCGACAACCATTTCCAATGCTCCTTACTTTCTTACAATAAGAATATCTTATATTTAAATCTTTCGATTTCTAGAACCAGCCCGAACTCCTTCGCCACTTTGAGGTTCGGTCACGCCCTGCTACCTCTCGTTTCACTCAGAGAATTTAACAAGGATTTTTAGGTTCAACTTTGCAGGTCTCACCAAAATTTCTCGAAATCAAAAAGAAACAATAGCTCACAACTTCTCAAAGTCTTGGTTACCTTGTTTACGTTCTCTCATGGATTATGCGGGGAAGAGGATTTGAACCTCTGTAGCACTAAGCCCGTGGGCCTAAACCACGTCCGTTTGACCGCTCCGGCATCCCCGCTTATTTGGAAGAGAAGAGATTTGTATATAAATGCTTTTGCTAACTGTTTATCTTTTTTAGCATACTTCTTTTCTCGTATAATAGACAGAGTTATAAACTATTTGTTCTCTATTTAATTATGCCAAGCCAAACTCTTAGACAATATCTCGAATCACAACTTCATGCTAGTTCAGAGGACAATCCTAGTGCTTCTGAATTCTTGCTGCAGGAAGCTGGTAAGCTGGAGGAATTGGGAAGGCCTGATCTTGCTGAGAGATTGGCTTCTAAATCATTAGATATGCTTGTTATGGAGGCAGGCCATAGAGAGGATTTTTTATTGCCTTTGAAGAGAAAAATAACTAGCAAAAAATTAATTCAACTGTTAAAATCATTTTATGAGCAGCAAGGGTTTGAGTGTTACAAAGAATCTACACGTCATTTTAAAGTTTATTCTGAAGCTTTTGAGATATTTTGTTATTTCTTCAGGCAGAATGAGCATACTATTGAAGTAACTATCACAAGATCGAATCCAGACGAGTTGTTGGTATCGTCAAATTATTTTAAAAGAAAAGACTAATTACTTATAATAATCCTTTTAACTTCGACATTCCGAAATCCCATATTTTCGAGAAATTTTTTAGTAACTTTGTTTCTGACCAAAATGCGTTGTGCATCAGACAGGGTAAGAGAAGCAGTAACCAATTGTACTGAATGAGATTCTTCTCTTGCTTTTCTTAACCATCTTGATTTTAGCCATGATGGTTTAAAGATAAGTCTTTTTTCATAGTTTGTGATATACTGATTTTTATAACCTATATTGAAAACACGATGCCAATTCATATAATCCATAAACACTCCATCAACATCTTCAAATGAGAAAAGAACGTCATTTGAAAATTCTCCTTTTTTACTCAAGATATTTTTTTGAATATAAGTGCCATTCTTTCTTCTCTCAACTATTTTTGTGCCAATAATCCTAGCCCACTGATTCTGATAGCCTGTCATATGAATATCTTCATCAGTTGTACCGACTGATAAAAATAGAGGATTAAAACCAACTTCATCCTTTAACCACAGATACGCATTTTTTAGATACGAATCAAAATATCTAGGATTTGATTTTACCTCTCCGAATACTACACTTTCTAAACTTCTACAATGATGATAGAGCAACATGGAGCAATGATGATTTTAATGAATAAATATCAATTTAACATCTTTGATATTTAAGGATTGTTGCACGAAACATTTATAAAGAAAAGTTAACTAATTGTTAACTATGATGAAGCTCTTGCCACAACAACTTGAATTGTGGTATATTATTCCTGCAATAAGAAGAGCATTTGCTCTTGAGATGGTAAGACAGGGAATGAAAGGAGTTGAGATTGCATCTCTGTTGGGTGTGACGAAGGCAGCTGTTTCACAATACTTTAGCAAAACAAGAGCTGTGGAATTTCGATTTGATCAAGAGATAAGGGAGGAGATTAAAGCATCAGTCGCAAGGATTATAAAGGGAGAAGAAGTTGCAGCAGAACTTCAGAGAATCATTCTTCTCTTAAGGGAGAGCAAAAGTATCTGTAAATTTCATCATTTCAAGGAAGATATTGATCCCCATTGTGACATTTGTTTTAGGCATTAAGATGAAACAAGATTTGCAGACTTTAGATAAGAATAAAATTATGGAAGAATTAAGGAAGATTAATGACCCTGAAATAGGGCATAGCATTGTAGATCTTGGTTTGATCTATGGTGTTGACATTGATAAGAAGCGTGTTCATGTTATGATGACTTTAACATCTCCGTTCTGCCCTGCTGGAGGGTTTTTAGTTGATAGTGTCACCTCTGCTGTTCAAAGGCTTGGAGGGAAAGCAAAAGTCGAAGTTACTTTTGATCCTCCCTGGGGGCCTGAAAAAATGACGCCAGAATTAAGGAGTATTCTGGGATTTGAGTTGTAAGATGGAAGTTGTTGCAAGAAATATTTATTATAAGCTGATTACCACCTATGAACAAGGAGCGCCTCATACTGTTGAGGTGCGAGAGGTGGGTATTCAAGGAGTGCCTAATACTCGATCTTTAGAACAACTTGCGAAAAGTCAACATGATCTCTATGTTGCTATCTACTCAGATGACAGAATTATTGTTACTACGAGTATTTCTTTTACTGGAGATGGTATGGAATACTCAACCAAAATTGACATGCGAGGAGAAGATGCTTGAAATTATGAATTTACATGTTGAAGTTGATGGAAAGGAGATTTTGAAAGGTGTTGATCTCACTATAAAGGAAGGAGAACTTCATGCTTTGATGGGGGCAAATGGATCAGGCAAATCAACATTGGCAATGACATTGATGGGGCATCCCAAATATAACGTGACCCATGGCACGGTTTTGTTTGATGGAAAGAATGTCCTAGAGATGAAGCCTCATGAAAGGGCTAAGCTTGGTTTCTTTTTGAGCATGCAGCATCCTCTTGAGATTGAAGGTGTACGCTTGGGAAACTTTTTGTATCAAAGTGCAAAGCATCTTGAAAAAGCTTACAGCAAAGATGTATTGCAGTTTCGTAAAGAATTAAAGGAGAAAGCGGGAATGCTGGGACTCCCTGATAATGTCTTGGAAAGAGGTATCAATCTTGGTTTCTCTGGGGGAGAGAAGAAGAAGTCAGAGATTCTCCAAATGCAAATGCTGAAACCAAGATTTGCAATTATTGATGAAGTTGATTCTGGATTAGATATTGATTCCTTGAAGATGATTGCTGGGCATATTGGAAGCTTGAAAGACAAAAAATCCTCTGGACTTCTTGTGACGCATTACCAGAGGATTTTGGATTATGTGAAACCTGATTTTGTTCATATTATGAGAGAGGGCAAGATTGTGAAAACTGGTGATGGGGGTATTGTGAAAGAGATTGAAGAGAAAGGATATGGGGGATTTTAGGAGGGAGCATGATAGAAGACCATTTCCATCACTATCCCCCTGATGATTTAGCTGCTGCGGTGGCATCAGCACGAAAAAGATTTGGTGAGGATGAATTAAGAAATGCGTTATACCAAAGCGCGACTCCTGCATGTTTTTCAAATCACCCTGAAAAATTTGCTTATTTCGTGGGAGGGAAGTATTCTCGTGAGGAATCAAAGGTCTGTGAAGACCATATGCAGGAATGCCCTAGATGTACTTTTGCTGTTCTGTGTTTACTGGAATCATTGAATGAGGAGGTTTTTTAAGATGCAAAAGCAACTTGTTTCTGAATATCGCTATGGTTTCAAGGATCCTGAAAAATATGTGTATAAAGAAGAGAAAGGTCTGAATGAAGGGGTTGTGAGAAATATTTCAAAGATTAAAAAAGAGCCTTCTTGGATTATGGATTTTAGACTGAAGGCATTGAAGATTTTTCAGGCAAAGAAAATGCCGACTTGGGGGGCTGATCTTTCTCGGATAAATTTTGATGATATCTGTTATTATATGAGACCCATTGAAAAAATGGCAAAAAATTGGGATGAACTGCCTCCTGAAATTAAGAGGACATGGGACAGACTTGGAATTCCAGAGGCTGAAAGAAAATTTCTGTCAGGAGTTGGTTCGCAGTATGAAAGCGAGAGTGTCTATCACAAGGTTTTGAAAGATCTTGCTTTAAAAGGAGTTGTTTTTATAGATCCTGATGTTGGCTTGAATCCCACTGAAGAAAAAATACAAGAAATGGCAGATACTTTAGATATTCCTATGGACATTTCTAGAAGAAATCTCATGCAAGCACATGAAAAATTCAAAGAATTTTTTGGAACAGTAGTGCCTCCAGGAGATAATAAATTCGCTGCTCTGAATTC
>CAYJRI010000023.1:0-10879 GCA_964372435.1 Candidatus Woesearchaeota archaeon
CCCTCTTATCATTTTGATTATGCTGCTAAAAAATACACAAGTTTTTAAAGAGGGATGTCTTTTTTTGAGTGAGGTTATTGCCTCAGATGTGTTCTGAGATTTTTAAAATGGATCAGATTATCCAGATGCATGATGTGAGCAAGATTTACAAAATGGGGGATGTTGATGTTCCGGCTCTACGCGGAGTTGATATGACCATTGAAAGAGGGGATTTTGTAGCACTCATGGGTCCTTCGGGATCTGGAAAGTCGACAAGCATGCATCTTATTGGTAGTCTTGATCTCCCAACCCTTGGGAAAATCATCCTTAGTGGGCAGGATATTGCGCAATTGAGCGAATCTCAGTTAGCTATCTTACGTGGGAAAAAAATTGGGTTTATTTTCCAACAATTTAATCTTATTCCCAATCTGACTGCTTTGGATAATGTTATGCTCCCTATGATCTTCCAAGGCATTTCTCGATCTCTGCGGGAACAGAGAGCGAGAGAGTTCTTGAAAAAAGTAGGTTTGGGAAGTCGTTTGTTTCACTATCCTTCTCAACTTTCAGGAGGAGAAATGCAGAGGGTGGCTATTGCTCGAGCAGTGGCGAATGACCCCGAAGTGATTTTAGCTGATGAGCCGACAGGGAATCTTGATAGCAAACGCGGAGAAGAGATTATGCATCTCCTTAAAGAATTGAATAAGCAGGGTAAGACTATCGTCGTGGTAACTCATGATAAAGCACTCGCTGAAAAATATGCGAAAACGATTTATTTTTTGAAAGATGGAGAGATTATTCATGTGAAAAGGAGGAAAAAATGAAGACTTTTGTTGCTGGGATATTTATCTTTTTTTTCTTTTTGCAGATAGTAACAGCGTTAGAAGTGGATCTTCTCTCTTCAGCTCCATTTCCTGCAAAGCCGGGCGATGCCGTAACCTTGCAATTTGCGCTCCACAATACTGAAAGCGTGCTGTTGACGAAGGTGACACTCTTTCTGGAACCAGAAGATGACCTTTTTTTGATCTCTGATGCTGTGCAAACTTTTCCCTTTCTTCAGCCAGATGAGCGGAAAGTAGTTACTTATCGCGTGGGCATTTCGAATTCTGCATCAGGTAACCAGCATTTAAAACTTCGATTTGGCTCTGCACAACAACCTCCCGAGGAGGAAAAGTTTGAGATCTCCGTGGCCTCTTCTAAGGATGTTCTTGTCATTCGCAGAGTGGTCTCCCAACCTGAGAAGATTGCTCCTGGTGAATCTGTTCAAATTATTTTAGAGATTGAAAACATGGGTGATGAAAAGGTAGAAGACGTATCTGTTATGCTCGATCTTTCTGGAAGTATTCCTTTAGCTCCTCAAGCATCTTCTACTGAGCGAAGAGTTGAAAAGATCAGCAAGAATACTATTGCCAGTGTTTCTTTTCAAGTGAAAGTATTGCCCGATGCTGATGAAAAAGTGTATAAGATTCCTGTTCGAATTTCCTACCAAGATGCTTTTGGATCCTCTTTTATTAAAGAAGATTTGATTTCTCTCGAGGTTACTACTTCCCCTCTTCTTGATGTGAGTGTTGATAAAAGTGGCTTTGTTATCGGAAGAAAGAGCAGTGTTGGTGTCACTGTGGTGAATAGAGGACTTGGAGAAATTCGTTTTTTGAAGATACGCCTCTTGCCAGGAAATTATGAAATTCTCTCTTCAGATCAGGAATACGTTGGAAATTTAGATAGTGATGATTTTCAAACTGTTGATTTTGATGTTATTTTTCATGATATGCTTGCTGTCATGAGGCTAGAGATTGCTTATACTGATGCGAGTAATCGCGTCTATTCTGAAGAGAAGCGGCTTCCTATCACCATCTATTCATTAGAGAAGGCGAAGGAGCTTGGAATTGTGAAGAGTCGAGTTTGGATTGCTCTTGTCGGAGGAATTGTGCTTCTCTTGATTCTTCTCTTTATTTTACGTCTGCTTAGGAAAAAAAAGGTATAGGAGCTTATGTTTGAATATCTCTCTTACACCGTCAAAAGCCTGCGGAGAAGGAAACTGCGTTCCTGGTTAACGATCCTCGGTATTATGATTGGAATCGCTGCGGTGGTTTCGTTAATCTCGCTGAGTCATGGACTCCAAAATGCGATTCTTGGGCAGTTTGAAGGATTGGGGGCTGATAAAATTATTGTACAGGCTGCAGGGACTTCTTTTGGGCCTCCGGGAAGTACTGCGGTAAGGAAATTGACTCGGCACGACCTTGAACTCATTCGCCGTGTCAGAGGAGTTGAGATTGCTGTTGGGAGACATGTAAGAGTTGTAAAAGCTGAATTCAATAATGAGGAAGTCTTTTCTTTTGCTACAAGTCTTCCTCAAGAGAGGAGAGAAAAACTCTTTGTTGAAGAAGTGAACCGCTTAGAAGTTGAGCAAGGAAGGCTACTCTCCTCTAAGGATCGATCTAAGATTCTTCTTGGAGAAGATTATACTTCTTCTGAAATTTTTGGTAAGCCGGTTATGCTTGGGAGTAAGATCATTGTTCAAGGTAAGTTATTCGAGGTTATTGGTTTTCTCAAAAAGACGGGGAGTATCCAAGGAACTCGAGTGATTGTGATACCTGAATCAAGTATGCGGGATTTGTTGCATCTTGGAGATGTGTATGATCTCATTGCATTGCAGGTTGAGCATACTGAAGATCTCGAAGATATTGCGGAAGAGATCAGTCGTGTTTTGCGGAGGGATCGGAAGCAGAAGCGTGGAGAGGAGGATTTTACTGTGCAGACCCCTCTCCAAGTTGCGGAAACTGTTGGAGACATCCTAGGTATTGTTAATGGCATTATCATCGGCATTGCTGCGATTTCTTTGATCGTGGGGGGAATTGGCATCATGAATACGATGTATACGTCTGTTCTTGAGAGGACGCGGGAGATTGGGATTATGAAGGCGATTGGGGCGAGGAATAGAGATGTGCTGCTTATTTTTCTGATAGAGTCTGGATTGTTGGGGGTGGTGGGGGGGGTTATGGGTGCGATGGCTGGTGTAGGATTAGCTCAAATGGTTGAATTTTTGAGCGGAAGTTTCTTTGGAAGAGACCTCCTCCAAGTAGATTTTTCTTTCTCCCTTTTCCTTGGAAGTTTGGTTTTCTCGTTTGTTGTGGGAGTTATCTCTGGATTTTTTCCAGCACAGGGGGCATCTCACATGGTTCCGGTGGAGGCTCTGCGAAAATGATTGCTGAGTATTTCGCACTTGCAATTCTGAATGTACGAAAAAGAGGCCTGAGATCCTGGCTTACTATTCTTGGAGTTTTTATTGGCATTGCGGCTGTTGTTGCGATTGTGGCCTTAGGACAAGGCTTTCAGAAGGCAGTTGAAGACCAGTTTTCTGTTTTAGGAGGAGATAAATTGTTTATCCAGCCTCGCGGGCAGTTTGGGCCTCCGGGAAGTAGCACTGTGGCTGTGCAACTAACCTTAAGCGATGTGCGGGCTGTTCGAGAGGTAAGGGGTGTGGCAGGATCAAGTTATTTTGTTGCTGGAAACGCGAAATTGGTTTTTCGGGGCATCACGCGATTTTATCTTATTGCAGGCATTCCTCTTGATGACGGAGTAGATCTTCTTCAAGAGTTTTATAAAGTTAATGATGGAAGATTTTTAAAAAAAAGTGATAGGAGAAAAGCTGTAGTCGGAAGTTACTACAATGCAGGAAATATTTTTGGAAAAGAGATTCATGTAAGAGACACGCTCTTTATTCATGACCAGCCTTTTGAAATTATTGGAATTCTGAAACCCCTTGGTAATCCTGGAGATGACTCTATTGTTCTGATTCCTGAAGAAGATCTTAGAGAAATTTTCAACATTGAAGAAAGGGTAGATAATATCATGGTAAAAGTATCGGGAGATATTTTGGAGGTTGAGGAAAGGATTCAGGAAGCTCTCAGACAAGAAAGGGGTGTTAAAAAGGGAAAGGAGGATTTCTTTATTTTAACTCCTGAAGAAGTGTTGAATACTTTTCAGAATGTTTTTGGGATCGTACAGGCTTTTATCGTCGGAATTGCTGCAATTTCCTTGCTTGTGGGAGGGATTGGGATTATGAATACTATGTATACCTCTGTTTTGGAGAGGACTCGAGAGATTGGGATTATGAAGGCGATTGGGGCGAGGAATAGAGATGTGCTGCTTATTTTTCTGATAGAGTCTGGATTGTTGGGGGTGGTGGGGGGGGTTATGGGGATTGCTGCTGGAATATCTCTTGCAAAGCTTGTGGAAATACTGGTAACTCGAGCTTTTGCAACAACATTACTTCAAACCTTTTTTCCTTGGTACTTGATCTTGGGAGTATTGCTCTTTTCTTTTTTTATTGGGATGATCTCGGGCATTCTTCCGGCTCTCCAGGCTTCCCGATTATACCCTGTTGATGCGTTACGTTATGAATGATGTTTTGTGCTTGTTCCCTCTCAAGCATACAAAGATTTTTAAATCTCTTTTTTTTCTGAGGTTTAGGAAAAAGAGGAAGATGGTAAAGAAATGTATCTACTGCAGTAAGGAAATTTCTCAGGAGAGTGTTATTGATTTCTGTGAAAGATGTGGGGTTGGTGTTTGGGGGCCTAAGATGTTCAAAGCTATTGTTGATCAGATGAATTCTGCGAAAGATCGAGGTGACTTGAACCAGGGTTTGGTGAGTGAAGGAAGCACAAAGGATCTGGAAAGGGTGGCTTAGTTCTTTATCGCGAACTGAAAAGATTTAAAAGGCAAATTTTCATACTAGAAGAGGGTTTTTTGATATGGAGAAGGTTCGTCTTGCAGGATTTGATTTACCTCAGGAGGAGAGAGGATCATTGGATAAAGTCCTTGCTCATCATCTCAGGAGAATCGAAGAACAGATTTCCTTTGATCTCCTTGAACTTACTTTAAAAAAAAGCCTAAAGGGAAAGGCTTTTATCCACGAAGTAAGTGGCAGACTCAAGGCTAAGGGGAAACTCCTGGGTGCTCAGGTTGCAGACTTCAACCTTTTTAAGGCGGTTTCCCTTGTTCTCGATAAGATCTTGCATGAAGCACAGCATCTTCGAAGAACCTCGCGGCAAATACTATGATGAAGCACAAGCGTGTACGAGAGCGTGGAAAGATTCAATTCAGCAGGTATTTTCAAGAGCTGAAAGCAGGTGACAAAGTGGCGGTTGTACGAGAGTTGGCATTACCTGCCCACTTTCCAAAACAACTCCAAGGCAGGACAGGAATCATTCAAGGTAGAAGAGGCAAAGCTTATATAGTTAAAATGAGGGCGTACCATAGGGAAAAAACCTACCTCATTAAATCTGTGCATTTAAGGAAAATATGATTATCGAAATGAGTCCCCTGAGTATGGTAGAAGCTAAAGATCTACTGGAGAGTGTGGAAAAGCAAGAATTCATTGCCCATATTAATAAATTTTCAAAAATGAAGACAGAACATGCGCGAAAACTGCGTGAGGAGATGGAAAAGCTTGATCTCATGAAAATGAAACCGGAACATATTGTCAAGATTATCGACCTCTTGCCAGAAGATATCAGCGATCTCAATAAGATTTTTCAGGAAGTGAGTCTTGATGAAAATGAAGCTAAAAAAATCCTGGAGATTGTACAACATTACAAATAGAGAAAATGAGAACCAAAGAAGAATACGCGATTATTTTGGATTTTTTACCTTATGGTTATCCACTCGAAGGAAAGATGATGCCTATAGCACAGGCTATTGGGAGTGAGAATTTCTCTCTTCTTCAGCTTGTGCCGCGCAAGGGGATGACTTTGCAGTTGAAGGAGAAGGTTTATATAGGCGAAGGGAAGAGGGACAAGATATACTATATCCTTGGAAGACTCCCTCGTGAGAAGCTGACAGAGACTGCCAAGCAGCAACTTCAGGAGTTTGTTACGGTTATTGTTCAAGAACAAGAAAAGCGATTTGTGGAGTTTTTTAACACGTCTGGAGCCATCAACACACGATTGCATCAGCTGGAACTCCTTCCTGGATTTGGCAAGAAGCATACGCAGGAAATTATTAAGGCTAGAGAAGAGAAACCTTTTGATTCTTTTGAGGATATTAAGAAAAAATTACCTTCCTTGCCTGACCCCCGGAAAGCTGTTGAGAAACGGCTTCTCGAGGAGCTCACGGAGATGGAAAGACACAATTTGTTTATAGGATGAAATGAGACAAGAGTTATATCAAGAACATGATCAAACCACAAAAAACTGAAATGAGGGAAGAATCTTTAGTGAGAATCCTCTCTACTGATATTCCTGGAAATATGAGCATCTATGCTGGTCTCACGCGTGTGAAGGGTATTTCTTGGGGGTTTTCTCATGCACTCTGTGCAACGCTTCATCTTGATAAAAGCAGAAAGATCGCGTCACTCACAAAAGAGGAGATCGATGCTCTTGTCTCATTTATTCAGCAGCCCAAGGTTCCTTCATTCCTCCTCAATAGACGATTTGATTTTGAGACAGGAAAAGACGCGCATCTCTTAGGAAGCAATCTTGAATTGAAGAAGGAGTTTGATATCAAGAGATTAAAAAAAATCCGCTCGTATCGCGGATTGCGCCATGCAACTGGGCAACCTGTGCGAGGACAAAGAACCAGAAGCCATTTTAGGAAAAATAAAGTTGTAGGAGTTATGAAAAAAGCTAAAATCGGCAAGAAATAAAAATGGTAATACCTATGCTTTTTCGAGGAGTAGTACGAAGATGATGTTTGGAAAATATCGTAAAAGGTATGAAAAGCCGCGAAAGGCCTACGACAAGGCGAGGATAGAAGAAGAGAATGCTTTGGTCGAGAAATATGGTTTAAAGAATAAGCGTGAAATTTGGAGAGCTGACGCAGCTATTGCAATATTTCGGAAAAGAGCAAAGGAATTGATTGGTAAAAATCTGGAAGTCCAGGAAGGATTTCTTCGACGATTAAAAAAATTAGGATTTGAGGTTGAGAAGATAGCAGATGTACTTGCTCTTGAGAAAGAGGATTACTTAAAAAGAAGATTACAAAGCATTGTTGCTGCTAAGAAATTAGCTGCAAGTCCAAAACAAGCGAGGCAGTTTATTGTTCATAAACATGTGGTTGTTGGAGATCATGTGGTCAATATTCCTTCGTATCTTGTACCTACAGAGGAGGAGCAAAAGATTTTGTTGCGAAAGAAAAATGGAAGCTGAGCTTGAGGAGAAGAAAGAGAAAGAACATGCGGGGATTGTATATATTTTTACCTCATTTAATAATACTATTGTGCACATCACTGATCTCGCTGGAAATACGATCTCGAGGGTGTCTGGGGGAATGGTAACGAAACAAGACCGACTGAAAGCAAACCCAACTGTGGCAATGTTTGTTGCGAAACGGGCTGCTGAGATAGCGAGGGAGGCTGGGATTAATGCGCTTTATGTAAGGATTCGTGCGAAAACAGGATCAACTGCTCCAGGACCAGGAGCTCACGCTGCTGTGAAGAGCCTTTCAAAGGGAAAATTTAAGATTATTAGCATTGTGGACACGACTCGAGTCCCGCGGGGCGGGCCGAAGAAGAAGGGGGGGAAGCGAGGGAGGCGAGTTTAAAAACCTTGAAAATGCGTGTTGTAATGAAATCGCGTGAGAAGAATGTTTTGATTGTTGAAATGAGAGAATCATTAGCGAATGCTTTGCGAAGAGGTGCGTCTGAAATTCCGATTTTAGCTGTTGATCATGTTGAATTCTATAAAAATGATTCTGTGTTGAATGATCAGATCCTTGCGCACCGCATTGGTTTGCTCCCCTTGAAGAATGAGAAGCTTGAGTTGCCAGAGGAGTGTAGTTGCAAAGGAGAAGGCTGCTCTCAGTGCACGATTCAGTTGAAGCTGAGTACGAAAGGGCCAAAAATTGTCCATGCAAAAGACTTGAAAGGCAAAGCAGATCCTGTATATGAAGAGATGCCCATTGCAATTCTTGATGAAGACCAGGAGCTTGAATTTGTTGCCCATGCTCGATTGGGAAGAGGAATATCTCATGCAAAATATGCTCCAGGAATAATTTTTTATCGGCATCTTTTTCGAGTTGAGGGAAAAAATGAACAACTCAAGCAGTTTTTTGAGAAATATAAGCAATCCATTGATTATCTTGAGAAAGAAGGAAACGGGTATGTCGCTGACCTTCCTGAAGCATGTTGGGAAGAACTCGAGCATATTGGGGGGGTTACCACTGACCAAAGCCCCTTGCTTGTGTTTGTTATTGAATCATTTGGACAAATTGAAGCAAAGGAAATTCTTTTGGAAAGTATTGCGGTATTGCGGAAGAGTCTGAAGCAAGTAATGAAAGAATAACATTTAAAATAGCTCCTCTCCTCTTTGGCGTGCTTGCGGGAGTGCCGGAGCGTAGGAAACCAAGGTTTCCTGACGCTTCACCTTCCTTTTAAGCTTGCGCGGGAGTGCCGGAGCGGCCAAACGGGCTGCCTTGAGGTGGCAGTGGCTTAGTGCCTGCATAGGTTCGATTCCTATCTCCCGCATCAACAGAACTATGCAGGGGTATAAAAAATCAAACCTCATGGAACATGATTAGTAAAATGTCAATTGAACGAAAATTGAGAAGGAAGAGAAGTCCAGTTTTAGTGAAGACGCTTATTGTGTTGAAGAAGAAATCAGGATGGGATCGCATTGCGAATTTAGCCTCATTACCGAGAAGGAAACGCATCGAAAAGAATTTGGATGAAATTGATAAGATAGCTAAGGAAGGAGATACTGTAGTTATTCCGGGAAAAGTTTTGGGAGGGGGGATGATTAAAAAAAAGATACGGGTGTGCGCATTATCATTTTCTCTAGAGGCTGTTCGAAAATTAAAAGAAATGAAATGTGAAATAGTTTCTCTTGAGAGCGAATTAAAAACGAATCCTCAGTATCGGGGGGTGCTAGTGTTACGATGAGGGTTACTCTTGATGCGACAGATATGGTTGTAGGAAGGATAGCGAGTTATGCTGCGAAACAAGCACTCTTGGGTAATGAAGTTGTCATTGTCAATGCGGAGAAAGCGCTTTTGCGTGGTGCTGCACCTATGATTCTTGGAGAGTATCTTTCTCTACGAAGGAAAGGCGGGACAGCCCAGAAAGGGCCAAATTTTCCTTCACGCCCGGAATTTATTTTGAAACGTACGATTCGCGGGATGATCCCCTACAAGCAGGGGAGAGGGAAAGAGGCTTTTAAGAGAATCAGGTGTTATGTGGGAAATCCTGAGTCGCTTCCTACTGAAAAAATTCTTAGAAAAAAAACCGATGGGAGATTTATGACCTTGGAACATCTTTCTCACTTACTTAAAAAATGAAAGAGCTTATTGTTGCTGGGAAAAGAAAGAGTGCGATTGCACGAGCACGGATTCGTGAAGGAACAGGAAGAGTCAGCATCAATAAAGCGCCTTATGCTTTTCTGAATCATATTCAGCGTATGATGATTGAAGAACCGCTTCTCCTTGCCAAGGAACATGTAGGAGAGAAGTTCGACATTGATGTCTCTGTCAGGGGAGGGGGCTATGAATCTCGAACAGAGGCGGCGCGCCTGGCAATTGCGAGAGCTTTGGTTGCATTCACGAAATCAGAAAAACTGAAGAAAGCATATCTTGCTTATGACAGGAATCTTTTGGTTGCTGACGTAAGGAGGAAAGAGGCTTATAAACCCGGAGACTCTAAAGCTAGAGCAAAGCGGCAGAAGAGCTATCGCTGAGCGTATCGTGTGGATTCTTTATTTTAATAAATTGGTCTTGAGTCGAGAATACTGAAGGTGTTTTTTTGATGGAGTATCCTAAGATTCTTGTGACTGTGTCCTCATCAACACCTGCTTCAAGGAGATGTTTTGCAAAACTATGACGGAGTGTGTGGGGGGTAACTTTTTTTTCTATTCCTATACGCTTGGCTGTGCTCTTCACAATTTTCTGGATATTTCTTGGGGTAAGCGGTTTGTGGAGTGAGAAAAGATATGCTCCCTTGTAATCTTGAAGATAGCTCTTCAGTTCTTCTCTAAGATTGTTCGAAAGCGGGAAGATTCTTGATCCGCCTAAAGGTTTCTTTACGAGGCCTTGTTTTTTCTCAAGATCGATGTCTTGAGGTTTCAGATTGACGAGCTCTGAGACTTTGACTCCTGATGCATAGAGGAAGGAAAGAATAAGCCTTGACTTTCTCGTGTCAGCTGCTTCAATGAGCTTCTTTATTTCTCCTTTTGTAAGAAAGGTTGAGGTATTTTTTTCTTTTTTGGGGAAATGGAGTTCAGGAAAAGGCTGTTTCAGAATGTGCTGATAGAAGAATTTTAATGAGGCTATGGCTAGAGAGAGTGTTGCATTGCTTTTTTCTTGAAGAAGAGAGGAGAGATAATATTGGAGATCTTCAGGTGTTATTGTTTCCAGAGACTTGTTGCAGTGTGTTAGAAACTTTTCAATGAAAAAACAATAATTGATAAGGGTGAGTTCGGAGAAATTGTTTTCGCGAAGGTGTTTTTTAGCAAGATCGAGAACCTCTTTCACTTCCATAGTATTGGAGAAGGAAAGAGATTTATAAAGTTATCTTAACCAAAGCATCATAGTCCTTTTCCAAAGAAGAGGGCATCAAAAACTTATCTTCCGTACATACTCCCATGCACTGGACAGCCTGTATGCCCTTTCCATTTGCAGATTTTTGCAATGACGAGAACAATGAAACCTACAAAATACCATCCCACAATAACGAGAATATTGTCACCTCCGTTGAATTGTGTTGCGAACCCCATCACGAGAAGATACGTTGATATTGCTAACAACACTAATGCGAGCAAGGTCATCCAGATGTTGCATGTACATTTTTTCGTGGCCATAGATCACCTCCTTTCTTGAGAAAGAAATAGAGTATTTAAGACTTACTATTGAAATAGATATGATGCAATATGATGGTTCCTGTATTCGGGAGGGAAGTTTTATATAGGTTCTTAAG
>CAYJRI010000024.1:0-10750 GCA_964372435.1 Candidatus Woesearchaeota archaeon
CACGAGCTGTCCGCGCCTGCTGTAACGTTCGCTCGATCTCAATTCTCGGCTCAGCAAGTTAATCAATAATTTTCCTTCTTAATTCCCGAGGTATATAGTTTATATACAAACATTTAAATACTTACACATAATATAATTATCTACACATAATATATGGATGTATTGAAAATGACCACCCTGACATTAGCTGTGCCAGATGAGATGAAGAAGAAGATGGACTCTTTTCCAGAGATGAACTGGTCTGAAGTAGCCAGACAAGCATTTATGCAGAAGATAGAAGATATGGAATTTCTTAGAAAGTTTAAAGAGAAGAGTAAACTTACTGAAGCTGATGCAATAAGGTTAGGCAAAGAAGTCAGCAAAGCAGTAAGTGATAGATTACGGAGAACGGAGAAGAAGTAGTATGGATCTCGTAGTTGATGCAAACGTGCTGATTGCTGCTTTAATTAAAGATAGTTTTAGTTATAATATCCTCTTTAGCGATAAGTTCCATCTTTTTACTCCAGAGTATATTTTTACAGAGTTTGAAAAACACAAGGAAGAAATCCTTGAGAAAACAGAACGAACAACTGAAGAATTTTTTAGATTACTTGAAATTCTTAAAAGAAGAATAGTTCTTGTTCCACTTGAAGAATTAAGACTTTATGTTAAGGAAGCAGAAAGGATTACTCCAGATCCTGATGACATGGCTTATTTTGCACTTGCATTAAAGTTAAATTGTGCAATTTGGAGCAACGATAAAAAATTGAAAGAGCAAGGTGCAATTAAAGTCTATCATACGCATGAATTAAAAAAATAGACGGCTACGCCTAAACTATTGTCTGCAAAACATCGCTTAATCGCATTTTAACATTTCCAAGAGGCTATAAAACATATCCAACGAGTTCATTTTCCCTCCATCAACTCTTGAGCAGGTGGATTATGTACTTAGATTTATCCTCGGTGAGATGTGAGTGAATTTTTCTTTATCATTTTAAAATAGAAAAAAATCTCCCTCTTCATAAATGATGCTTTGAATAACAATAATGTTTAAATATGGAGAGATTTGTTGAAGTGCATGAAAAAAAGGTTGTTAGGAATAATCGTTCTGCTGACTGCGATTCTTACCGTGGTTGGGTTTGGAATTGCTGCGATTGGAGAAGATATTACTGTTGGAGATCCTGTTACAAGTGAATTACCTGAGGTCTCTTCTGATCCTATTGTATTAAATAATGATGATGCTCAATCACCTTCTCCCAGTCCATCGCCAGTGGAATCTCCTGCTGATCCGGAGTCTGGAAGTGGTAGCGAGGAAAGCGATGTTCTTATTCCTCTCTCTGGAAGTTCTTCTGGTGGGGGTCTTGGAATTCAGTCCATTCAGATTGCATCGCATAATTCAACTGACAACACGCCTCCAAGTTCTATGGTGAACTTTTTTACTGATACAGATGAAGAAAGCGAGGTGAGAGAATGTGAGGCTGAGGAAGAAGGCGGTGTCAAGAAGGCCTACCTTAATTATGACGATGTTGTTGGGCATGGAACTTCTGCTGATAGTATGACAAAAATTATTGAAGTGCATACGAAATTAGACAGCAGGGCTCGGAATAATGGGGTTTGCAATGATGGTGCCTGCAATGAGAGGCAAGAAGATTGGCATACAGGAACACTCTACTTTAATCTTGCTGAAGGATGGCACAATTTATGGGGAAGCGCTACCGATGCGAGGAGTAATAATGAAACTTTTAGCAATGCAAATCTTTGTATGTTCTGCATTGACACCCATGCTCCAGGACAACCGAGCAAGCCTGGTGTTGTAAGAGAAGAGGTGTGTGATCCTTTCTTTGCCTCTGGAGAAGAAATTACTTTTTCCTGGGAAGCTGGAGACAGTGGGTGTGCTGGAGTCAGCTTCTTTGATGTTTTTGTTGAGATTGATGTTGATGGAGAGATTACGAAAGATACGAGGCAGGTTTCTGGACCACGAGTTACTATAGAAGGTTTAGAGCATGGCAACAAAGTAAGGATCTCTGTGCAACCGACGGATAAAGCTGGAAATCAAGGACCTGTGAGCGAGTGGAGTGATTGGATTACTATTGACAATATCAGGCCAGAGCTTGAGATTTTGAACAAGAATGCAGATGAATGGATTATGGGAAATCTTGAAGTGACTGAGAATGATTCTGATGAGAATTTGTTCAAATGTTTCTATAAAGTTCAGAGCGGATTCCTTAAAGAAGGGGGTGAAGTGACTGTGGATTGGGCAGAGACTCCTTGCAATCAGGCATTCATGATTGACACAGTTCAGGTTTGCCCACGAGATGGAGTGAATCAGTGTATTGTCTTTAAGAAAGCTCAAGATAAGGCTTGCAATGAAAGAACAAGGAGTAAGCAATTTGATGTTGATAATCATGGCCCTGCTTTGGAGAAGATTATTGGAGAGCCAAAGTATTTTGATGGAAAGTTTTTGAGAAAGTCTACCCCTATCACGGTTATAGCAACTGATCTTGGTGCTGGTGTAAATGAGACTTGCTATCGCTTTACCAATGTGCAGACAGGATTTGTTGAAGAGAGATGCGCAGGGGGTGGACAGATTGAGCTGAGATTTTGGGATAATGAAAGTCAGCATGATTTGATGTTTTGGGCAACTGACTTGAAGGGTATGGAGACGAGAATGAACCAAACGCATTTTGTGGATGAGACTCCACCTATGACGATGAAGATTTACAGCATTTTATTCCAGAAGATTGGGGAATGGATGGGAATAGAGAATTTCACGATGGACTGGATTGGTCCGAATACGAAGATTATGCTGAATGCTACTGATCCTTTACCGCATCCTTCTGGTTTGCAGAAAACACTTTTCAAATTATTCCTCCTTGATGAAGAGGAAGAAGGGCATACTGAATGGTATGGCATGAAAACCAAGACATGGTATGAAAGTGAAGAGGAATGCGAAGAGGGAAATATGGCGCCTGTACCTGAACCAAGTCCTATGCCTCCAGTAAATGAAAGCAATATGAGTAATCAGAATGAATCTCAATATGGAAATGGGATTGGAATAGGCAATGGAAAAGGAAATTGTGTTGCTGTAAGTGGATGGGAGAACCATGCTCCTCTGGAAGAGCATGACAGCGAGGATGGCTGGCAAGTCTATAATGGAGAAGGAATTATGATTCCACAAGGACATGACTTTCCACATAAAATCTGCTTTAAGAGTGTGGATAATGTCTGGAATTGGGAGATGCAACAGTGCCAAGTTTTCTTTGTTGACGCTACACCTCCTGTTATTGAGCCTCTTAAATTGCCAGATCATCAGTGCCAGAAAATCATTACAGCGAGAATTACTGATAGAGAGTCAGGTGTGAAGAGGGCATGGGTTGAATGGATCAAGATGAATGGTAATGAAACCATTGTTTTAAGGAAAGATATGACCTTTTCCTCAGGAACAAGAATGTGGGATGCTACTTTCCTTGCGAATGATTTGGGGATGTTGATGGTAGGGAATTATACGGTAAGAATCAAAGCTGAAGACGGTGCAGGAAATATGGCTATGGCTGATTTAACAGATGCTTTAATGAGAGCTGTTTGTGTTTTGAGCATTATGCCGAGGCAGTGCAACTTAGACTCCTCAACTGGCGGGAATTGCATGTTCAACTTTAATGTTATGGTGAGGGGGGGGAATGCCGTGCAGATGGGTATGGATAATCTCTTTGCTTTATCGCCTCAGAATTTGAGCGCAATGATTTCCAATAATCTTGGGACTAAGGCAGTGGGCAATGACATGCTTTGGAATGGGGGAATTTTACAAGTGAATAATACCGGCGGCAATAGAGGGAGTTTCAAGTTGAGCTTGGATATTCCACCTACAGTTACTGGAGAAGAAACTCTTGATTATTTCCTGAGACCTGAAATTGTTTGATTTTATTTTTCGAGTTAATTTCATTACCTCCTTATCAATGTTTAGGGCAAGACAAAAAATATATAATAAATTACCATGAAACTAGAAATTTTCATCCTTGCTTTTGGCGTGATTTCTTTACTTGGAGTAGTCGCAGCCCAGGACTATATTTGCGAGAATGGAACCTGTGTGTACCATGGAAAGTTTAATGTTGAGGGAGATCAGGCAGGCATTGTGATCTCTCCTATTTTTGCTCCAGGTTGTCAAGAGACATGGAGCTGCTCATGTGTGAATGGAGTGACGCAGTGTGTTGACGCGAATGGCTGTGGAACTACTTCCACGATTCCTGCTTCTCAAGGACAAGCTTGCGACGGGTCTCCAGGAGGGGGAGGACCATCTGGTGGCGGGGGGCCTGGCGGAGGTGTTGATGTTGGTGGAGGAGGAGGAAAAGCAAGGATTTCTGAGTGTGTTGAATTATGGCAGTGTGAAGAGTGGGGAGAGTGTGTTGAGGGGAAACAAACACGAAGCTGCAGGGATCTTGCGCAATGCGGTACTTTTGTCTTAAAGCCAAATGCAGAGAGAGTGTGTGCATCAGGGCCTGAATTGAAAATCGACGGAGAAGAGCAGAAAACTTCTGGCCTCTTAGGGGCGGTTCTTGGTGCTTTAGGAAATCTTGGAAAATCGAAGGCAGCTATTGTTGTTATTTTCATTGCTCTTGTGATTGCAGCAGGCTTGATTATTTCTGCAGTAAGGGGGCAATCGCCTGCAGCTGCTCCTGCGATGGTCGAGAATGCAGAAGTTGTATCAACAGAAAGCGGGAAGAGTTCTAAAGAGAAAAAGTAAGAGGGTAGCCCCGAAGTTTTTTCAGCAATCTTGGTCTCATGAGTTCTGGTATGATTCGTGATCTCGTTGCTGCTTTGTATCCAGACGTATGTGGATATTCTTTTTGTGGGATAATCTTTTTTATTTGAGAAACTTTATGAAATGTATTTAGAGGCTGTTAAAAATGGATGAGAAAAGAATCTTGGCAAAAATTGATGAATTGAATTCTTATTTGGAGGAGTTAGAAGAGATACGGCCAGGCATTATGGAAGAGTTAAAGCATCAATTAAAGAGCGGAGAGCGTGCGAGAGGCTCCTTCAAGTATCCATAGAAGCTGTCATGTTTGTAATATTCTTATCTCAAACCTTAAATTAGGACTGCCTTCTGATGAAGAAGAGGTTTTTGATAAATTATCTCAGAAAAAGGTTATTTCTAAGGAAATGGTATTGATCCTCAAAGAAATGAAAGGTTTTAGAAATATCCTCGTTCATAAATATGGAGTTGTAAAAGACGAGATTGTTTTTGAAAACCTTAGTCGATTGAGCGATTTTACTGATTTTATTGAGGAGATTCTCAAATATCTCAAAAGAAAAAAGTGATTTTTCTAAAAGCTTAAATACTCCTTATCCCTAGTCTGCAAGCAGACCAGGCTGGCACGCTAGCCCTGTGCCGTATGCAAATGGGCTTTATGGCAAGCTGCAAGAGGGTGAGTGACTTACAAACCTTGAAGTCTTGAGAATAACGTTGAGGTTTTGTCCTTCTCGATCTTGCTTTTGCGAAATGGGTCAGGTCAGGAATGAAGCAGCCCTCACCAAGAGTTAAGGTGCTTGGAGGGTAGCAAAGCTGAGGATTTCCCAAGGAAGCTTTCTGGCGCGTAAGGAGCAAGCCCTTGGGTCTGCACTTCGTAAGGAACCTACGGTTTCCTAACCGCAAAAATCTCTTGATTCTACAAAGCTCGTTAGGTTTATAAATATACAGGACATCTATGATTATGAAAAGGGGGATTTTGGTATTTGAGGAAAGGATAAATAAGAGGGCGCAATTTTTCCTTGTTGCAGCATTTATTCTTGCTGCTGTCCTTGTTGGTCTTAGCAAGATTAATAATATGATTATTCTGCCGTCACAGCCATTTTCGCGAGAGGATGTGCGCAAGGAGCTTGAGAGGGAGTCTCGGCTTACGTTGAATCATGCCTTGTACCAACAGAAAGATGTGCGCGAGGTTATGGAGAATTTTTCACAAAGCTATGTTCTTTATGCGCGATCGAAGATGAAAGAATCTCAGTATTTCTTTCTTTATGCTGATGCAGAGCAAGTGAGTCTGTTTGTTTTTGGAGACAGCAGCCAGATTGCAGCGACGATGGACACACCTTTTGTTTTTGTTTCCCAGGGTGGGGATTTTTTAAAAGCTGTAAAGGCTCGGACAGGAGATGAGTTGAATGTTACGTTTTATGGAAATGATTATGCTTTCTCTCTTCAGGAGAGGGATTTTTATACTCTTATGAGAGTTCAGGATGGTGGTGCTGTTTATGTTCTTCAATAGAAGAGGCATTAGTGAGATGGTGGGCTATGCTCTTTTGATAGCAACTGCTCTCAGTCTTTCTCTTCTTGTATATGCGTGGCTGAAATCCTATGTTCCAGGGCCTGTTGAGTCATGCCCAGATGATGTAGCTCTCGTGTTAGCTGATGTGGTGTGCGATCCTACGAGAAAAGTAGTAAATCTTACTCTCCAGAATAAAGGGCTTTTTACAGTGCATGGATTCTATCTAAAGGCAAGTAATTCTTCTGGAATTCCTATTTGGATTTTAAAAAATGCTACGAATAGTGAAGATCTTGATGTTGTCAGGACAGGAGATTTCAAACCCAATGAGAGGCAACGCTGGAGTTTTAGTTATGCTCATATCAATAGGATCACAAGGATAGAGATTGAGCCTTTTGTTGGGAATGACGAGAATGAGGATTTACTTTGTACCAAAGCTGCAATTACCGAGGAGGTAAATTGTGGATAGATTTTTAAACTTCCCTGCCATGAAGAACTATGCGTAAAAAACTGGTGAGGAGGGGTATTAGCCCTGTGATTGCAAGTATTCTTCTTGTTGTTGTAGTGATTATTCTTGCAACCATTATTTTTATTTGGGCAAGAAGTTTTATTAAAGAGGCGATTAAGAAGCAGGAATTAACTGCTGAACAGGCTTGTGCAGAAATCCGTTTTGATGCTTCTCTCACAGCTTTAGATTCGAATGGAGATTCTGTCAAAGATACTGCTATGGTAGATGTTGTTAACAAAGCAAATATCCCTATTTATCAGTTTAATATTAAAAAAATCGGAGATGGCGAATCCATGGTTGAGCACGTTCAGCTTGATAGTGGGTTTGGATTGGATCCTGGGAGAGGAACTAGTTTCTCAGTTTCTGTAGAGCATAGTGTAGGTGGAACGCCGAGAGCTTATCAAGAACTGCTGCTTGTTCCTGAGATCCTGGGAACAAGTAGAAAAGCGAAAAAAATATATACCTGCCCTGAAAACTATGGATTGACACTTGAGGTGTAAGCATGAAAGGAAATAGGAAAAGAGGAAAAGGACTTTCAACGATGAGGTGTAAGCATGAAAGGAAATAGGAAAAGAGGAAAAGGACTTTCAACGATTGTTTCGACAGTTATGTTAGTGGTTATTGCAGTGATTGGTGTTTCGATTATTGCGGCTTTTATTATTCCTCTCGTGCAAGAGGCTCCGGAGAAAGGTGGTGATTGCTTCTCTGCAAGAGATCATCTTGAGCTTGTTGCTGGTTTAGGAGATGTAAAGACCTGCTGGAACAGCACATCACAGGAAACTATTTTGGTCGTAAGAAGAAGCGCTGACCTTATTGAGATTAATGGATTTGCACTTTCCCTTGCCAAGTCTGGAGAATCAAGGAGGTATGATGTCATTAAGGGAACTGATCATCCTAATGTAACCACGATCTATTACAAAGGGTTTGCAGGCGATCCTTATACTGCTGGGCCAGAACAAATCCTTGAAAGAGGATCTGAATATACCTACTACATCAATACTGGCTCCTTTGGCCCTGTCATCGGAGCTGAGATTGCTCCTATTCTCAAAAGCGGTGATGTCTGTTCTTCAACAGATTTCGTTGAGATTGAGCCTTGTTAAAATGAAAGGGCAAGTATGGTTGGAGACTGTTATTTATACGTTGATCGGGTTGTCTATCCTCGGTGTTATTCTTGCACTTGTCACGCCGAAGATTCAGGAGACCAAGGATAAGGCAGTGATTGATCAGAGCCTTTCCTTGCTCGATGATTTAAGCAGGACTATTGATGAAATTAAGTTTGTTCCGGGAAATTCGTGGCCTGTGCAGTTGAAGTTTGAGAAAGGAGTGTTTGTCGTGGATGGTGAAGGAGATGAAGTTTATTTTCTTTTTGAGGACAGTAAGGTAGCATATAGTGAAATTGGAGAGACTATTACACGAGGTAAAATTACCATTGAGACTACCCGTGCTGGCAAGGAGATTAAAGTGAAATTAAGTTTGAGATATGCAAATGCATTAAACATTACTTCGCGTGGAGAAGATCAACTCCAAAGATTCCAGTCAGCTGCTCTCCCTTATGATTTATTTGTGGAGAATGTAGGAAGAGATGGCAATGGTTTTACTGTTATTAATTTTCATTCCTAGGAAAGTTTAAATATGATGTTGTCTTCAAGAAAGAAAATGAGGTTGTTATGGCAGAAGCACAATTAACCAAAGAACAGGAGATTGTTATAGAACTGAATCCTACGATCCCTCCCTTGCCACGAGTAGCTGATAAAACGAAGATTGATGTGAGATATGCGCTTATCTCACCGTATGCCTATGTGCATATTTACTGGGATGCAAAATCTTCTGAGGTTTTCTATAATCTTGAAGAACCTGTTCTGGAGGAAATTGAGAAAACTGTACTTGAGAAATTGGAGAAGGGCATGCGAGAGCTGATCAATATCAATATCCTTGTCAATAGGACGACAGAAGCAATGATTGAATACATCAATAAGACTGCCCGTCTCCTGATTACTGAATTGAATATGAAGATTTCTGAATCCTCTTATCGCAAGATCTTCTACTACCTTTTTAGAGATTTTATTGGATTGAATGAGATAGAGCCCTTAACGAAAGATTACTTCATTGAGGATATTGAATGCAATGGCATCAATACTCCCATTTATATCGTCCATCGTATCTACAGGAATATCCGCACCAATGTGATGTTCACTGATGTTGATAGGGCTGCAAGTTTTGTTGAGAAACTCGCCCAGAGATGCGGAAGGTATATCTCTTATGCATCACCGCTCCTCGATGGGAGTTTGCCTGATGGAAGCAGGGTCAATGCCACCTACACGACTGATGTTACCAGTAGAGGCCCGACCTTCACTATTAGAAAATTCACAAAAGTGCCGTGGACTCCGACGCAGATGATTGCTCTCAATACACTCTCTCCGGAAATGCTCGCATACTTTTGGCTCATTATTCAGTACAAGGCAAATATTCTGATTACCGGAGGAACAGGTTCTGGAAAAACGACATTGTTAAATGCAATTGCTTTCTTTATCCCTCCTGAAGCAAGAGTTGTTTCTATTGAGGATACCCGAGAGATTAATCTCCCTCGAGAGAATTGGCTTCCCAGTGTGGCGAGGACTGCTATTGGCACGGGGCAGCAAGGCGAGGTGGATCTTTTTTCCTTGCTTAAGAATTCCTTCAGACAGAATCCTGATTATGTGATTGTAGGAGAGGTGAGAGGAAAGGAAGCCTATGTGTTATTCCAGGGAATGGCATCGGGGCATGCTTCTATTAGCACGATTCATGCAGATTCTGTTGACACTGTCATCAAGAGATTAGAGACTCCACCGATTGAGCTATCTCCGACATTAGTGAATACGTTAGATTCTGTAGCAATTATGTCGCATGTGATCGTAGAGAAGCATGAAACCAGAAGGCTGAGAGAGGTTACTGAAATCACTGATGTAAGCCCTGAAGGTGTTGCAACAACAAACACCCCTTTTATGTGGAATGCTGCTGAGGATCGTTTTTATTTTAAAAAGGAAAGCAATGTGTTCAACAAAATATCAGAACGATATGGTCTGAGCCAGGAAGAAATTCTGCACGAGTTTGATGTGAGAACAAGACTTCTTCTGGAGATGTATACGAGGAGAATCTTTGAATTTGAAGAAGTGCAGAAGGTAATCAATGAGTATTATAAAAATCCGGAAGAGGTACTTCGAAAATTTGGCATCGAAGTAGCAGAGCATGTCTCTAAGGCATGAAGATGTTAACCAAAGACAAAGTACAACTTCTTGCACAACTCATTCAGGCATTGGATGATGCTACCGTGCAGTTAGAGCGGGCAAGGAATTCTCGTGATCAAATGCAGTTTGATAAGTATAAAAAAATGGTGCATGATTTTCAATTAAAAATTGCAGAACTCCTGAAAACATGACACTTGAAGCATTGAAGAGCAATATTCAGCAAGAAAAGCGGATCATTAAGGATATCTCCTTGCTTATGGATCAACTTGAAATTGCGTATTTCAAAAACACGGGAGACAAAAATATTATTGAGATGACGATCACTTCTCTGGTAAGCCAGCTGAGGATCTTGAATAAGTCTGATGTTGTTCTTTTGGAGGGTGTAGGATTGACGAAAGAACAACCTCGCGGGAAGCTGGTCAATGTTGATTTCCTCATTGGAGGGGGAAAGGAAGCAGCGATGATTGATGAAACAAGCAGGAAGGAATTTCTGACGCAATTGAATGTGAGTGCGCAGGCTATCAAAAGGCTGAAAAAGAAGTATAAAGTGAAAGTGAAAGAGTCTGTGGAGTTCAAAAAGCCAAGCAAACTCGCTAAGATTTCAAATCAGGTTTTTGGAGAAATTGGGAATACGCTTGCGAATAACCCTAACTTCCGGCATCTTGGCGATAATTTAAAGAAGGCGAATATGCCTTTCCTCTTGAATACGTATATTTCCATCATTTTTTTCTCGACGTTAGTCGCCTTTGTTGTGAGCATTTTCCTCTGGATATTCTTCATGTTTT
>CAYJRI010000025.1:0-2655 GCA_964372435.1 Candidatus Woesearchaeota archaeon
GACCAAGAGTATCTTTAAAATGCTCGTAAGCACCAGATTCTAAACCTCTTTTCATGTTTCTGAATAGGGAACTTCATTTTAAAGATTTGTATACTTAAGACTTCATAATCTCTCTTCAGTGCTCCCAAATGATTTTATAGTCGCTTATGCTTCCGTTTCTATGGGCATAGATATGTTATGGCATGGGCAGACGCTTTTCAAGCAGCCTGAGGTGTTTGATTACGCATATCTTCCTGAGAGCTTTGAGTATCGATCTGGGCAGCTTCAAGCCTTGGCTGACTGCATCAAGCCTTGCTTCCAGAATTTAAAGCCATTGAATTGCAAGATTGTAGGAGAGACAGCAACAGGAAAAACTACCTCTATAAAGCTGGTTTTTCACGAGGCTGAGCAGGAAAGCAAGCATCTGGTGCTGGTGCATATTAATGGGGGGGTTTTTTCGAATGTTTTTGCAGTTTTCTCAAGAATTCATAAGGAAGTGTTGGGCTATGAGCCGCCAAGTGCCGGGATCTCTGTCAAAGACCTCTATGAGAAGATTTTCTCTTGCTTGGAGAAAAAGAAGCAGAGTTTGCTGGTGGCTTTAGATGATGCTCTTTATATTCAGGACCTCAATAAGGTCGTGTACGATCTCCTTCGGGCTTATGAACTTTTTCATGTGAAGACAGGAGTTTGGCTGGTGGGGACTCCAAGAGATAAATTTGCTTTGGATGACAAGTCTGCCTCTGTTTTTTCAGGACAAGCTGTGATTTTTCCTCGCTATACTGAGGAAGAACTTTTTACTATTTTGAAAAAAAGAGCTGAGTATGGAGTTCATCACGGAGTTGTTTCTGATGAAATCTTAAGAAGGATTGCTGGAATCAGTTTTCAAAGAGATTTGAGGTTTGGGATTGAGCTTTTGAAAATGATAGTTTTAGAGGCTGAAAATAAAAGCAAGAAAAAGGCAGAGGTTGAGGATGTTGAGAGAGTTTTATCTCGATTTTCCTTCTCTGAAAAGGGCGAGAAGTTTCTTGAGCGAGAGATTCTTGCTCTTTTGCGTGAGCAGAGTTTTACTTCTGGAGAGCTCCATGCGGCTTTGAGCAAGAAGCAGAAAATTCCTTACTCTTCGTTCTATCGGCTTATTGAAGATTTGAGAAAGAAAAGAATGATAGAGGTTGAAGAGAAGCAGGGAGATGAGGGGGGGAGGACGAGGGAGATTAGGTTAAGAGAATAAAGATTAGTATTCGAGAACTTTTTTTATTTTTACTGCGATCTTATACTTTTTAAACAATCTCTGGAAGGGAAGCGCATGTTCAAGAGGAACAATAATACATCCTTTTCCTAATCTTTCTCCATCATATTTTTGGATCAAGCCATCGTAGTGTTTGCCATTTTGCTTATAACCATATAATTGTTTATTGAATAATACTCTTTTTGCATTAGGTTTAATGTTTTCCCAGATAAAAAAGGTTTTGTGTTCCCCCCTGCTCACTGAAGGCTTAAATTTTCCATACAGTACGATGCCGTTGGCAATAATGCTGGGTTGGAGTTCTTTCCAAGCAGCAAATCTGCCAATCGTTAATTTGATTTGGTTCTCTATCCCAAGAGGTTTCCAATAATGGAGATATTTTGTTGATTGGATGAACTGATCAATCGTTTGTTTTATCTCTCTCTCCCCTGCGGGATCTTTTTGGACCACATCAATAAAAAGGTCTATGTCGCTTGCTTTTCCTGCCTCTTCCCTTGCGACTGAACCGAATAAAATAATATTTCGGATAGCTTCTTTGCGCTTTATTTTCTGGATCAAGAAGGATGCGAAATCCATTGCATAAGCGAACAATTTAGAGTTCATCTAATCCAGCCTCCTGGAATTTTTCCTTCAGTTGGTTAAAATGATTGAGCAGTTCTTGGATCACCTCGATTCGCTGAGGCTTGCCGTAACAGAGAATATCCCTCCTTTCTTCTATCTTGAAGATGAGATCAAGAATTTTTTCTTTTCCTGGGAAATCAAAAGGGAATTTTTCCCTGATTTTATTTTTTGACTTAAGCCACTCGTGCTTGACAATAAAGCCGGTATCAATGAGGTTTTTCCTATGCAAAAGAATTTCAAGCATGTCAGCACAAGCAGCAGAAGTATGAAAGCCTATACTCCTTTGCCTTTCAACGAGGCCTTTTTCGATGCTTTCTTCTATCGCTGCAAGGCTTTCTTTCAGATTTCTGAGATGTGTTTCTATTTTCATGGTTTCATCTGAAACTATTGTGTAGTTTCAAATGTATCTACAGGTATATAAATCTTTTGGTTCATCTGAAACTATTGTGTAGTTTCGATTGAAGCTGTATGGGAAGGATGCTGGGGGGCAGAGATGATATGGTTGAAGTCGAAAAGAGGGGGAAGATGGGGAAAGAAGAGGATACGATTAGCTCGGTAAGTATAGTAAAGGACATTACTTCTTGAACCATGGATGCACCCTATAATAAACTTCTAAGGTGAGGAATGTACTTGGTATCTTTGGTAAACTGCATGAAGGTAGGTGAATTTAATGTTATTTATCAGTTTTTCTGACAGGTTAAATTTTTTACCTCTTTTAAATTCATGAGGTATTGAAATTATAGTAGTTCAAGTTAGTTTTTTTACCTCTTTTAAATTCATGAGGTATTGAAATTATAGTAGTTCAAGTTAGT
>CAYJRI010000025.1:2755-10677 GCA_964372435.1 Candidatus Woesearchaeota archaeon
TTTTTTACCTCTTTTAAATTCATGAGGTATTGAAATTATAGTAGTTCAAGTTAGTTTTTTACTTTTTTAACATTTCCAAGAGGATATAGAATATAAACAAAAATTTAGATACTTCATGACCATTAAATTTATATAATTATAAGAGTGAAAGATTCCATGGATAAGGAAAAAAGAAAGCTTAATTCTGGTGTTGGACTCACCCTAAACGGTGTAATTGAGTATTCTAAAGAGTCTTATAAAGAGGGGGTTGCGATAAATCTCAGTAAAATGGGGGAACTTGAAGGTAGATTTGGGTATAATGGCGGAATTGGATGCGATGTTCTTGAAGGTCCTTGCAGTTGTGGTGCATGGCATACTATGGATTGGAAAAAATGCAGAGAAGCTGTGGCAAAATGGTATGCTTTTCTACTCGAAGAACTCGACGAGAATATTGATGAATCTGGCAGGATTGTCGAGACTTTCTCTGAAAGAAGCAGGGTTTCAATGATTCTCCGTCAGAAGCAGCCATATGTTGAACTGCAATTTGATCCGGCTTTTAAAGATTCTCGGTTACAGCAGATGATAACAAAAATAAAGAAAAGCGCAACTGATCATCATTTTGTCATATCTCAAGGTAAATTTGTTGGGTGTGAACTCGTAGATGATGAACACTCTTACACCTTTGAGCCAGATTATAGGAATGAGAAGAGGTTATTTGGATTTATTATTTGAGATGCTTGAACCAAAGACTCTTCAAATGATTTTAGAGGAGATTTATCAGAAGCATCTTTCTCAATTGAAGTATCTCGATGTTCATCATAAGAAGCTTGTGATTTGTTTTTCTGGGATTCCTTCATCTGGAAAAACAACCTTGGCGAAGAAAATCGAGGAAAAGTATCGCGGTGTTAGAATTACGAATGATGAAGTAAGAGAGATTATTCGCGAAGTAATGGAAAAGCATAAAATAGAGAGGAATGAAGAAAGAAATCAAGAAATTTTGCATGATTATCTTGCTTACTTTTTAAGAAGTTACGAGGAGAAGAATAAGCTTATCATTCTTGATAGCGGTATTGAAAGAAGTTATAAAGAGAAATTTTCCTTGCTTCAAGAGCGAGGATATGCTCTTTTTGTTATTCTGCTAGAAATTCCCTTAAGGATTATTCATGAAAGGTTGAAGGAGAGGGAAGAAAGGAAACCTGAGAAGAATTTTGAACGGCTTAAGAAATGGATGATTGATTTTGATTCTGCTAAAAAAGAAATGAAAGCTGATTTCACGATCTGGGAAAATTTAAAAAAAGAGGAAGAGAGATTATTCCAAGAACTGGACAAGATTATTCTTTAGTGATATTTCTTCAACGCCTCTATGATGAGAGGCGAAACATCTATCTTTGCATATTTATTAGGAATCGTGTTTGTGGTTATAAGCTCTGCATATTTTTTAATTCTTTTGTCAGCGCCCTTTACAAGCAGCCCGTGAATGCCGATACAAATAAGTTTTTTTGCTCCCTGCTTCTTTGCCATCTTTAAGGCGCCTTCCAAGGTATGGCCTGTACTAATGATATCGTCGATAAAAATGATATTTTTTGCTCCTCCTAAAGGTTTGCTCTTTTGCTTTATTTTTTCTGCGGAGAATCTGGTTTTTCCCAATATGATAACTTTCTTTTTAAGAAGGTTTGCAATTTTCTGAGACCATTGCGCGCTTTCTTCATCAGGACCGATGATGAGGAAATCATTTTTGAAACGTTTTTTTATGTAGTCTGCGATAATATAATTTACTGATAGATGGATTGCTTTCTTTGATATTTTTTGAAGATGTTTGATCCTATGAAGATGAGGGTCTATGATAAGGATTTTATCAAAGATGTTGAAGAGTTTAAGGATGTGTTTTGAAGAGAAGCTTTCATATTTCTTGAAATGCTTGTCCTGTCTTAGGTAGGGGAAATAGGTTGCTACAAGAATGATCTTTTTTGCCTTGTAGTCCTTGGCTACTCCTGCTGATAGCAGGGTTTCGATAATTTTTTGATTCGGCTCTTTCGAGAGTGAATTGATAATAACTATTGTCTTGTTTCTTGGGTTTTTTTTGAGTTTGAGATGAAATTCTGAGTCTGGAAAATCTTCCACGAAAATTTCTGTATACTGGGCTTTCAGGGAAGAGGCCACTTTCTTTGCAATTTCTTTTGTCTCTGGAAAAGCTGCTATTAAGACAGGCATGTTATTTAAGTGATTTTTGGTAGCTGTTTTTGAGCATGAAGGCAAAGATAACTGCAAGGAGGACAAAGATAAATCCTATGATTGAAGCATACGTTATAGTGCTAAAAATCTCCCAGACCGGGGATATATGGAAGAGGAGTGTGAACCCAAATGCAAGCGCGAACAGGATAATAAGAACATCTACCGCAATCCAGATTTTATGATGCGCCATTTTCTCTTTTCTTTGAGAAGGCGCAAGGTTTTATAAAGATATCACCTCTTGCTTCGGAGGATGATGCTTCATCATTTTTTATTGATTCCTGATGGAAGTCGAAGATATTCAGTGAGAGAATATCTTGCAAATGTTTTTTCACGTGAAGGAAAATTTCCCCTCATATCTCAAGATATGCCTCAGCTCGAAGAGCGGATAAAAACCTATGTATCTATGGGCAGAGATCCTTTATATGACAGAGAATTGCATGTTGATCATTTAAAAGATATTGATACTGATCCTGCATTCTTAAGAGAAGCGTATCGAAAAGCGGCTCAAAATATTGATTCGATTCTTAGGCATGTTTTAGCAAGAAATAATGATCTTATTCTTCCTGTGCATTCAGTTTCTCTCTATGCTTTGCAACCTCCTAATCTTCACAGGAAACCTCATGAAATTGATGCTATGCTCTTGGCTGAAATTGAAGAGTTTGAAGCATGGGCTCGTGATCAGGAGAGTATGCAGAAAACTCATTTTACTTTTGTCGGAGATATGAAATTATTAGAATCTCACCCTCTTGGAAAGCTCTACCAAACAGCGGCGAAAGCTCTTGAAAACGCTTCTCAAGGAAAGGAACTTTCTGTTTTTATCCTTGCTCCCTACGAGGGCTCTTGGGAAATTAACCACGCTGTTCATGATGGAAAATTTGATGAGTCTCGATTGATTGTTCCTCCTGTTGATCTTGTTGTGAGATCGTCAGGTGAAAAAAGAATCTCTGAAGGGATTCCTCTTCAATGCAGAAATGCTGAATATGTTTTTCGAAATGAATATTCTCCGGATTTTACTCTTGTTGTGTTTCGAGAGGTAGTGGAAGAATTTTACCAGAGAGCAAGAAGATTTGGTAAGTAAAACCTTAAATATCCACTTTGCTTTCATTGTTGATGTTTGAAAAAAAGGTGAAAGATCTTGAGTTGATGGCTCAAAAACTGCGCCGGGAAGTTTTAGAGATGACAACAGCTGCTGGCTCGGGGCATCCTACATCGTGCCTCTCGTGTGCAGAGATTATGAGCTGTTTGTTTTTTTCTGAATTGAAGAAGGGGGATGAATTTATTTTAAGTAAGGGGCATGCTGCTCCAATTTTATGGGCTTGTTTGGCAGAGGCGGGATTTTTGAAGAAGGAAGAACTCATGAATTTGAGAAAATTGAGCTCGATTCTTGAGGGACATCCTACCCCTTTAGCTCCTGGAGTGAAGATTGCAACAGGCAGTCTTGGTCAAGGGCTTTCTGCAGGAATTGGGATGGCATTTGCAATGAAATTAGAGAAGAGAGAGGATAGAGTTTATGTTCTTCTCGGAGATGGAGAGTGTGTAGAGGGAAGTGTTTGGGAGGCTGCAAATGCTGCTTCTTTCTATAAGCTAGGAAATTTGTGTGTGGTTGTCGATATCAATAGATTGGGACAAAGTCGGGAGACCATGCATGGATATGATGTGGAGGCTTATAGGAAAAAGTTTGAAGCTTTTGGTTGGGCTGTGAGAGAGATTGACGGGCATCATGTGCATAATCTCTTAGATGCTTTTGAAGAAGCAAGGAAAAGTAGGTTGCCTTTTGTGATTCTTGCGAAAACTGTAAAGGGGAAGGGTGTTTCTTTCTTGGAAAATAAAGAAGGATGGCATGGAAAAGCCTTAAGTAAAGAGGAGTTAGCAAAGGCTCTGCAGGAAATCGGGAGTAGAGATGTTATCTTAAAGTCGGGATTTGAACCTCTTATAGGGAAACATCATGATATTGCTGATATTGAGGTAACCCCTTATCAGCTTGGGGCAATGGTTTCTACACGAGAGGCTTTTGGGAAGGCTCTTGTGTATTTGGGAAGGAAGAATAAATCTGTTGTTGTGCTTGATGGAGATGTCAAGAATTCGACGAGAACTGAGGATTTCTTTGCTATGTTTCCTGAAAGAAGTTTTGATTGCTTTATTGCAGAGCAAAATATGGTGGGAATGGCTCTTGGCTTCTCAGCTCTTGGATATGCCCCTTTTGTTGCTACATTCTCTGCTTTCCTGACAAGGGCGCATGATTTTATCAGGATGGCTCTCTACTCTCGGGCAAATATTAAGTTTGTTGGGTCTCATGCAGGTGTTTCTGTTGGAGAAGATGGGCCTTCTCAAATGGGTTTGGAGGATTTGAGCATGTTTTTAAGTATTCCAAACTCTTTAGTTTTATATCCTTGTGATGCTGTTTCTACAAATTATCTTGTTAGAGAGATGGCAAAACATCGCGGGATTTCTTATTTGAGAACCACTCGAGGAAAAACTCCTGTCATTTATAATAAGGACGAGAAATTTCCTATTGGAGGTTTAAAGGCGTTAAGGAAAAGTGGTAAAGATAAAGTAATGATTGTTGCTGCTGGAATAACTGTGCATGAGGCTTTGAAGGCGTATGATACATTATTGAAGAAGAATATTCCTATCAGGATTATTGATCTCTATTCTGTGCAGCCTGTTGATGCTCAGGCTCTTTTGAAAAATGCTTTGGAGTGTAAAAATAATGTAATTGTTGTAGAGGATCATTATTTTGGTGGTATGGGTAGTGTTGTGAGCAAGATTTTTTTAGAAAGTGGTGGGGAGTATACGTATAGGCATCTCTTTATCAAGGAAATTCCAAGGTCTGGGAAGCCTGAAGAGCTCCTACAGAAATATGGTATTGATGCAGAGGCAATTGTTGGTGAAGTGAGGAAGATGGCGAATAGCTAATATAGGGTCAAATAATTGCCCGCCTATGCCTCGCGCAGAAAGAAGATGGACTTGTTTTAATTTCTGCAGTAGGATCTATTTCTGAGAGCATTTTCATGTGAAATGAAAAACATAAGATTTAAATACTAAGTAAGACTATTCTTACCATGAGCCAAATAGATATAACTAAAATGAGCTCCAAAGGACAAGTAGTTATTCCTCTTGAGCTTAGGAAGGACATAAAAGAAGGAGATAAGTTAGTTGTCATAAGAAATAACGATCAAATCATTCTAAAAAAAGCAGATAAATTTGATAAAAACCTAGAAGAAGATTTAGAATTTGCTAGACGAACAGAAGAAGCTTGGAAAGAGATTGAAGCTGGAAAAGGTATTAGAATGAGCGCAGAAGATTTTCTAAAAGAAATCAAGACTTGGTGAACGATCATGGTAAAAGAGGTTATTCGAGCACCACATTTTATAAAAGAGATTCAGAAGATTGATAAGAGTTATTTAGAAAGAGTTGAAAAATTAATTATTAAAATTATACAGAATCCTGAACTCGGGAAACCCATGAAATTTGACAGAAAAGGCACAAGAGAAGTGTATCTCAAACCATTCAGATTATCCTATGCTTATAACAAAAATCAAGATTTTCTTTATTTATTAGATATTTATCATAAGGATGAGCAATAGCCTTTTTTAGTAAAAACTGTTGAAATTTACATCCCCCCAATTATGGGATATTTCCAAGGAGATATCGTAGAAACATTTTTAGATGTCTTTCATAAAGCGAGTAGTTTGCACCCTTCTGCTACAACCTCCCTCAGCACGGTGGTAGCACCATAAGCCTTGATACGATCTCCTTCGGAAGCTTTTTATAGGACAAGAACGTTAGGAAAAAGAAAGGGGCAAACATGTATGACATTATTACTGTGGGAAGTGCAAGTGTTGATGTTTTTGTCAAGACAAAAGGAGAAGTGAGAAAGCACCATGGCCATGCTGATGTCTGCTACCACTTAGGCGATAAGTTGTTAATCGAGGATCTTTTCTTCTCGACAGGCGGTGGCGGGACAAATACGGCGGTTGCTTTCTCTCGATTGGGCTTGAAGACGGGTTTTCTTGGAGTTGTGGGAGATGATCTTCATGGAGAAATGGTTTTGAAAGAATTAAACTTAGAGGGAGTGCATTTTCTTGGTAAAAAGAAGAAAGGAAAGACTGGGTTTTCTGTGATCCTGCCGGGAAGAGAGGATAGAACAATCCTTGCCTATAAAGGTGTGAATAATGATCTCGCTTTAGGAGATATTGAATTTCCTCTTGAGACTAAATGGCTTTATCTTAGTACGATGTTAGGGGAAGGGCTGGATGTCATTGAGAAGCTTGCAAGATATGCGAAGAAAAATAATATTACTGTTTTCTTTAATCTGAGTTTGTATCTAGCAGAGAAAGGGATTAATTTTCTCGGTTCTTTATTAAGGAAGACTGATGTGCTGATACTGAATAAGGAAGAGGTGCTTGCTCTTACTCGAGAGAAGGATGTGAAGGTCGCTATGAAGATGCTTGCTCATTATGTACGAGGTATTATTGTTGTTACTGATGGACCTCGGCCTGTGTATGTCTATGAGCGTGGAAATTTTTATATAAAAAGAATAAAGAGGGTGAAGCCTGTGGATCCAACAGGGGCAGGAGATGCTTTTGCAGCGGGTTTTGTGTATGGAATTGTAAAAGGGGAGAATATTGATACTGCTGTATCATATGGGGTGAAAGAGGCTGCTGCTGTTTTGCAGCATCTTGGCGCTAAAAATCATTTATTGAGGTCGTTATAAGGAGAAACTTCATTATTCAAAAATGCTCTTTACTGGGAAAAAAGTTTTGAATAAAGCAATGAAGCTTGAATATGCCGTAGGAGCTTTCAATATTTATAATCTAGAGACCTTGCAGGCTGTTTTAAAAGGAGCTGAAAGGCTTAAGAGTCCTGTGATTGTGCAAACAAGCGAGGCTGCAATTGCCTATGCTGGATTTCCTCTTTTGGGAGAGATGGTTGAGATTATGGCACTTTCCTCAAAAGTTCCTGTTGTTCTTCATTTAGATCATGGGAAAGATATCGCCCTTATAAGAAGATGTTTAAGTCTTGGCTATACTTCGATTATGTTCGATGGCTCTTTTTTTAACTTCAAGAAAAATTTACGTTTAACTAAGAAGGTGGTTGATCTCGTGCATAAGAAAGGCGCCTCTGTTGAGGCAGAGCTTGGAAGGATTGGTGGAAGCGAGGATAATGTGAAAGGAAGAGAAGGGTATACGAATCCTGATGAGGCTCGAGAGTTTGCGGAGAAAACAGGAATTGATTCTCTGGCGATTTCTATCGGGACAAGTCATGGAATCTTCAAGAGAAAAGCGCATGAATTACGATTTGATCTTCTCCAAGCAATAAGAAAGAAAGTAAAGATCCCCTTAGTTTTGCATGGTGCTTCAATGGTTGATCTCCGGCTTGTTGAGAAAGCGAGAAGGTATGGTGTGAAAATTGCGAGATCTCAGGGTGTTGCCGAGAGAGACTTGAGAAAAGCGATTCAATTGGGGATCAGCAAGATTAATGTTGACACTGATCTGAGGATTGTTTTCACAACAGCGATGCATGCCTCTTTGGAGAAACGCCCTCGTGATGTTGATCCTCGCCATGCTCTTGGTTTTGCCAGGAAAGAGATGCAGAAAAGCGTGGAGAAGCATATCAAGATTTTTGGAAGTGTGGGGAAGATGTAGTGTTGAGAGGCTTTGCGTATATATTATTTAATCTTCTTAAAGTAAGATAATCTTGCTCGGTTG
>CAYJRI010000026.1:0-10389 GCA_964372435.1 Candidatus Woesearchaeota archaeon
CTTCAGCATCCATCCCCCTCCAAGCAAAAAACAATATAAAAACTTATCCATAGAAGTCCATTACTTCCCTCACCAATCTTGAGAGTAATATAAAACCTATCTCTAAAAGAATAAGTGATTTTATAAACCTCGCATGCTTTTAAGAAAAATGCCCTTCTCGAACATTCTCGGCTACGTCATTCACGCCGACCAATATATCGCAACCCTCATACAATCCATTGGACCTCTTACCTACATTATCCTCTTCGCCATCATCTTCCTTGAAACAGGCATAGTCATAACCCCTTTCCTTCCCGGAGACTCACTCATCTTTATTGTAGGAGCCATTGCTGCATCAGGCTCGCTCAAGGTCATTCTTCTTTTCATCATCCTCACAACAGCAGCTATTCTCGGTGACACAGTAAATTACACCATCGGAAAATACCTTGGAAACAAAATAGAACAGAAAAAATATATCAAGCAAGAATACCTTCTCAAAACCCAAGGCTTCTATGAAAAACATGGAAAGAAAACCATCATCCTTGCCCGTTTCATCCCTATCATCAGAACCTTTGCCCCATTTGTGGCAGGCATTGGAAAAATGCACTATCCAACCTTCCTCCTCTATAACATCGTCGGAGGTATTGCATGGGTAGCTCTCTTCCTCTTCGGCGGTTACTATTTCGGCAACATCCCCCTCATCAAAGAAAATCTCACACTCGTTGTTCTCGCAATCATCATCATCTCACTCATTCCACCCGTATTTGAATACCTCAAGCATAGAAGAAAAGTCAGTACCTCATCACAAACGCTCCAGAACAATATCCCCCACCAACAGCAGTAAAAAGAACAACATCTCCTCTCTTAATAGTTCCATTCTTTACATAAGTATCAAAAGTCCTCATCATCGAGGCTCCTGACAAATTCCCTTCATGGGCAAGTGTAGAAAGCATCTTCTCCTCAAGATTAAGTTGTTTCGCAAGATTCCTTAAGATTCTTCCATTTGCTTGATGGGGAATAAAAAAATCTACCTCTTCTTTTTTCAATTCAGTTCGCTCCAAGGCTTTTTCAGCAGCAATCACCATCGCATCAACAGCAGCCCTCATAATTCTAGGGCCACCAGGCATCTCAATATATGTATCTATTTTAATCTGATCAGAATACTCTCCAGTAACAAATGGCACTCCTAAAATCCCTGGCTCATCTGACCTCTGAAGAATAACAGCTCCTGCACCATCTCCAAAAAGTACAGCAGACTTAGGGTCAGAATAATTACACCTTTCTGAAAGTTTATCTGCAGAGACAACTGCCACGGTCTTGATATAAGGATCAGAGATGAGTGTATGATAAGCCTCTTTCACACCATACACAAAACCAGCGCATGCATTATTAATCTGCTTAGGAATAAGAGAAAGATTTCCAATAATCTTCCCGACGCGTTGTGAGATGTTCGGGCATGGAAGTGTATTGCCAAACGTATTCAAAATCAAGAGATCAATTTCTTTACTAGAAACATTGCAGGACTTTAAACACTCTTCTAAAGCAAGTACAGCCATCTCTTCTACTGACAACGAGGAGTATCTTCTTTCCTGAATCTCACTCACTCTTTCAACCCATGCAGAAAAATCTCCAGAAGATGAATCATATCCTGTTATTTTTCCTTCGAGATCCTTGTTCGTTACTGTTTCCTCTCCAATATATGAACCAACACCAATAACTCGGGCTTCCATCCCTAAAAAAGATACGGGGGGTTTTTTAATGTTCCCATAGTAAACTATATAATATTCAAATCCTAAAAAAATCCATGATCCTCATCTACACCACCTACCCTGACATCAAAGTTGCAAGAAAAATCACAAAACATCTCCTGAAAAAGAAACTTATCGCCTGTGCTACAATATTTCCATGCCAGAGCCATTATCTCTGGAAAGGAAAACAGGAAAAAGACAGAGAAATCATTTCCTTCCTCAAAACAAAAAAAGAAAACTGGAAAAAAGTAAAGAAGGAAATAAAGAAACTCCATCCCTATGAAATCCCTTGTATCATCACTCTTCCAGCAAAAGCCAATAAAGAATATGAAACCTGGATCAAAAAAGAAACCTCATAATTTCTTAAACATCTTCGGAGCCATAGGAACCTTTTGATGCTGATAAGCTCCTTGATATCCTTCTAGCTCTGCCAAGGGCTTCTCTAATTTATCAAATCGAACAAAACCAGCATAATCTCCTTCTGAAATAATTCTTGCTGACTCAGACCTGCATTCCATAGTCAAAGGCCCATCAAAACCCTGCCAAATAAATCCAGCAAAATGCCCCCATAACCCTGTCCCCGTCTCACTCGTCTCCCTGCTCAAAACACCACACACATTACCTAACTTAATCCTCTCTCTTGTTCCCAAAAGATAAAATCTTCTTGGCTCAAGAGCAACTTCTCCATCTCCCTCAAAAACGTCAAAATAATCCTTTACTTCGTATCTTTCTTTTGCATCAACTTCAATAGGTGAAGGAATTTTACAAGGTAATTTAGCTCTCAATGCCAATCCAGGAGCATAAGTCATAACCAATCCCTCCTTATCTATCCTTCCTCGCTCTCTAAGAAGGACTCTTTTTCCATTGAAATAAAGCTGGATATTGTTGTCTTCAACAATCTCCTTAAGAGTCATAAATCTCGAGCCATGATAACGCAAAATTGCCTGAAATAAACAACTTTTCCCAATCTCAACCTCAAGAGGAAATGCATAAGGCTGCACACTCACAATAACATGACCTCTTTCTCCTGATTCCAAAACTTGCTTATTCCTATAAACACACATCGCTCCTAATCTCCCAATGCTGCTTTTCGCATCAACAAGAAGCGATAAATCTGCAGGAAGCCGCACCTCTTCCAAACTGCTCACATAATACACGTTCCTTCCAGAAAGATCAGGCTCAAGAATTACTTTACCATTCTTAGCCTTTAGAGATTTAACCTCTCCTCTCTGTGCCAGCTCTCGCAAATGTTCAACCCCGCGAATATTCCTTGATGTTTGAGAAAAATAAATTTCTTCTCCAACACGAAAATCTAAACCAGAACAATTCACTAAATGAGAGTCAAAAGGCTCGATGACCAAATCCTCTCGCATCCTCTCACGAATAGGCGAAACAGCATGGTGTGTTTCTTGGTGCGCTTCTGACTCAAGACCACTTCCACCAAAACAACCACGAGACTCATGATGCAAACCAAGAGAGTCTCGCAAAAAAAGATGCTGCCCTTCCAGTGCACGAGAATAAATCTCCTGTTTTGTTAAAACCATCTCCTAAGCCTCTCTTGCTTCTCTAAGCATCTATTCATCAAAACCATTTCATTAATTCCTCTTACTCCTCCAAACACGCTATTTTATCTAAAACCACTTTCCCAAACCCTCTTGCTTCTCCAAGCACGCAATTTTCCCTAAAACCACTTTCCCAAACCCTCTTGCTTCTCCTTCTCCCTGCCAAAAATGCTCTCAATGTAACTCTTCGTCAGCTCCAAACTCTGCCGAATATATACAGGAACTTCATACTTTGTTGCAAGTGCAATCGCTGGCTCTAAGTATTTAATAATGCTTCCCTCAGAAATCGTAAAAATAATCCTCCCCTGGCACTTCAAGCAATTCCCGGCAAGCGGCGGCCTCCGATACTTCTCATTGCACTTCACACATCTGAACTCCTGACTAGAGAATTTTCTCAAATTACCTCGAATATCCCGAATAAAATGCCTTTCAATAATCAAGCGAGCTACATCTCCTGTCAGCACAGCCCTGATCTTCTCAACCAATTCCATCTCCCTCTGCACTTTCTCCTGCATCGTCGCTAACTTCTTATACGAGCTGCACAAAACCCCATAGTTCATATCTCCAACTTCATGAGTATACCCCAAGCTCTGAAATTCCTCTTTCCCAATCCTATCCTTAATCTGCTCCATCTTCACCTGAGAAGGATGCTCCCCCCTTTCAGCAACCCCATACAATTCCAAAGGAATCTTCCAAGAAACATCAAAGTCAAAAATCATGTCATCTACTTCCCCAGCCCTAATTCTCGAGTTCAAGACCAAAGGAGTATCCTGAGTCCCACCACGATGCGCAGGCAAAAAAGCTCTCGAAAAATTCAACAGCATGTCTAACAGCAGCATCACCGCAGCCTCATCTCCATCACAATTATGAACAAGAATATCGTTAGCAAAAAAATTATGTTCAGAATCAACAGTAAAGCAATAGCTCAAATCCTCTCCCTTTTCTTCAATCCTCAAAACCTTGGGATAAACATAAGACTCATCAAAATCAATCTTCATCCCATAGGGTTTCTTTTTGCAAATTTCCTCTAAAACAGCATTTTTTCTGCTTGAAAGAAATCCAATAGCTCGAAACTTTCTAACAAAATTTGATGGGATAATCACTTTCGTGATAGTAAACACAGGGACTGGTCTTTGCTTTCTTACATAAAATGCCTTAACTTTGGGGCCAGGCTCTTTGCTATACTCATAAAACTTAGTAAAAATCCCGAATCGTGATAAAACAAAACTCAAATCAGATCTCAGCCCCCCACTCACAGTATCACAGCAAACCCGAACATCACTCAGGCTCACACTTCCATCTCCCTCAAAATATCCCCTCAGCAAAGCAGCAAGTTTTTCCTTCTTTAAATCCAGGAAAAGTGAAGGTATTCTCTTCGTTCTCGCCCCAGCACCAACTCCTAAAAAAACAAAGAGATCATGCACAAGTCGGGATGAGTAAACCACTTGATCTGAATTTTCGTAACTCGGCTTCAAGTAAAGATGAGAAAGGAAAACCTTCTTAATAAAACTCTTGATCTCCTCATTTCCAGCAATAGCAACTTGATAGAATCCCTTGCCAGAATCTTTTTTTCTCAAATACCCCTCAGCAATATACAAACCCATAACCTCTAAAAACTCGCGATCCAGAGGAATCCTTAAAGGAATCTCAACATCATCTCTCTTCACTGCGATCCTCACAGAAGAAGGCAAATCTAAAAGTGTTTTCTGATATTTATGTAGGAACTGCTGAACAAAAACAAGAGGATAACTGTCCCGTTGATAAAAATTATCGTGTTTCTTCATGCCCTCAAAGTTGCTTAAATACTCGCGAACATTTCTCAGCATAACATCGCTCCTTCCAGCAAAAATCTCAGGTAAAAACAGCTCATCTAAATCCTTCTCTTCAATTTCCCTCTGATAACTCACCATCAACTGATCGCCTTCCTGAAGCTCACAAGCCCTCTTCTCTTGCTTGCCCTTCACGTAAACCCTATGATCTTCAGTCAACTCTAACCCCCTCCCGTCCTCCAAAAACAACTTTAACATCCTTCTTGGTTGATGTTGAGTAACTTCCTTCACGATACTCGCCCCAGGATTACTCCAAGTGCAAAGACCGCTCATTTCCTTTCGCCGTGTACCAAAAATATCGACACATTCCTGCGGGTTGCATTGCGCAACAAAATCTCCAATCTTCTCGATACTCCACCTACCATTCCTTTGCACAGCAACATAATTATCATACCCCAAACAATCTCTTCTCATAGCAGCATGCATATAAGGTGAAGCAAGCAAGGCTTGTGTCTTGCTAAACCCAAGAATCCGCCCGACGACAGAAGCGCAATTATGGGGCGCAATGCATGCCACCAAATGTCCTACAAGATCATCTCTACTCCGCGCATGATAAAAAGTAGGCAATCCATAAAATCTCTCCAAGAGACTGTCAACAAACCCCATGATCTTCAAAAAAACATC
This sequence comes from Candidatus Woesearchaeota archaeon, assembly GCA_964372435.1. Taxonomy (GTDB): domain Archaea; phylum Nanobdellota; class Nanobdellia; order Pacearchaeales; family GW2011-AR1; genus CAYJRI01. Next base: position 5,743 of record CAYJRI010000026.1, read on the forward strand.
ATCAGCTTTCTCATCAAGTGTCTCAGGGCACGACGGTAAAAGAATATCATGAGGCATAAGTTCAAGAATCTGGTCTTCTCGCTCTAATAACTTCCCATGCACATCTCTCTCATACCCAAGCTCTTTTAATTTTTCAATGCTCACTCCAATTTCCAATGGCTTAAAATGTGTCAGAGGCAATTCAGTTGCATCAAACCGTATCGTTCCATCTTTATTGACATGCAACCCATAGTTTGCCCGTAAAAGTCCCTTGCATAAATGCTCTGTCAAATGATCCCGAGAAGAAGTTCCGCGCACGCCCTTGACCAACTCAGGAATTTTCTCCAGATGAAGCTTTCGTATTGCTGATTGAAAATAAGGTTTAATATCAATCCTTCGGGTCGAGTACTTCTGCCCTCTCCCATGAGCTTCACATTTCCTTTCTACATGGGTCTGGCAAAAATCACAATGATAAAGCTGCCTGCATACTTTTCCACAACTCTCACATACCCTATAAATTTCTTCCTTCTGACAGCTATCGCAATAAAAAAGAGGGAAATCTCCCTTCACATGACCTACGGCAATCGCCTCTTGCAAACTCCTCATCCTACCCCCTTCATCTCCAACAGGAAATAAAGTATGAGGACTTCCCACCAACTTCCGCAACTTCGCCTTCTCAGGCCTTCCCATTCTCGCTCCAATAAACGTCCCTGCTTTATCTCTAACCACATACTTAGACAATCCATTCACAATCTCCAAAACCTTCCTTCCTTCATCAAGTTTTTTATGCTCACTCGCAAGTCGCGCATCAATCAAGCCAGAAAGCTCATTCACCTGCCTTGCAACTTCATGCACCACCCCATCCAAAGAAAAATTCTGGCTCTGGACAAGCTCAGCACTAATTCCCAAATTAGTCAAAAAAGCCTTGCTCGTTTCCTCGTCAAGCAGCACATGCTCAATAGCAACCTCATGGGGCACCCCTAAAATCTCTAATGCCCTTTTTCCAATCTTAAACCGCTCACGCTCTGTCCTGTTGTAGGGTAAGAGCAATTTCCCATGAATAAGCCCATGACCCATCCAATCAAGCAATGCAATGAACTCATCATAACTTAACTGGCTCCAGAAATAAATAAAAGAAGGATGAAGAGGGACGCGATATTTCACACTCAACGCAATCGCCTTCGCAAAATCAATGTTGACCTTGCTAAAAATACCACCAAGCATATCGGAATAAAGTTCTTGCTTCCAAAATTCCCCGCCTGCTTTCTCCATGTCTCGTTCCCACCATTCCTCAACATACCCCGCAGGAAGAAGAAAATGATTCCTATTTGCAAAATCTCCATAAGGCACAAGTAAATCTCCTAAATACAAAATCTCACTCACCTGCTTGTACAAATGCTTTGCCTCTTCCACCTCTTGCACTCTTCTCACACCACCATTCATGAGCCTCACAATCGGCCCATCTATGCTATCACAAACACTTGTACTCGCTCCTTTCGTCGGCTTCTCTATTTTCAACTGCCCGCCTATTGCAATAAAACTATCCATCATAAACATCGTAGCAGGATGAATTGCCAACGCAGAATAACCACTTCCCCTACATCTCCCATATCGCAGCCTAAAACTCCCAGACTTGCCAGGATGCCCTAAAACAGGCCTACCAGCCACAATATCTTGAATATAAATCGCACTTGCTTCTTTCTTCTTCTCCTCCTTAAGTTTTCCTTGAAGAATAACAAACTCCTCTAAAAAATCCCAGTCACTTAACTTGAATCCCTTCTCCCTTAACTTCTTTATCATCTTCAAAATCTTAGGTGCCTTCTGAGCCATGCCTTCTGCAAAAGTCAAGCAAAACCCACTCCTAATAAAATTAGTCTCGACTCTATCTAGATCCTTATAATTAGACACTTCCTTGTCCTCGCTAGGGTCTCCTGTAACCTGAACCGGAAGATGCGCAAACAGAAATAATGCCTCCTTCTCGCTAGGAAGATACTGTAAATTTGTTATTCTTTCATGATAATCATACATCTCGATAACAGCCCTCTTCACCTCTTTCTCGTCAGGATCATATCTAGAAAAACCAAAAAATTCGCGAAGATAATCTACGATGACTAAGGAAAACGCAGCCCCTGTACCCCCAGCACTGCGGATAGGCCCTGCATAATAAGCAGAGAAAAAATCTCCGCCATCCCTCCTCTTCTTCACCTTCAGTTCAGTAAAACCCTCTATAGGTGAAGAAACAACTCCAAGAGTAATGTAGGCAATCCCAATACGAATTCCCGCGTCAATTGCCTGTAAATTACTCTCAAATTGACAAAATTTCATCTGCGCAATCTCCTCTCCTATTTTAAGGCAAATAGCAGGATCTAACTTCCCATAAATATCTTCTAACTCAATAATCCTTTGAATCAGTTGAGGCGTATTGATCTGGGGGTAAATCGTAGAAATCAAGCCAACTGCCCTCGCAGCCAAAGAAGTCGCAAGAGGAATCTCTACATTTTTCACAGGATCCAACCCACGAGCGCGCGCCTCACTCGCAGCCCCATAAACCCTCTCAATATCCTTCCCTAAATCAGTAAAATATCTCTCAACATCCATCATAGCCCCTCAAAACTCAAAGCCAAATCTAAAAATCAAACTCCTATATAAAACTAAGTTATCACTCACAAAGAAAGATCGCGCAGCTTACAAAGGGACAGAGCTAACAAGAAATCCCACGTCATCAGCCCGCTCTTTCATCTCCAGAAAAATCCAGAATCTTCACAGCCCTTGTCTTAAGATTCACAATCGGAACCTTGCAAGGATCAGGTGAATTCCCTACCTTCTCCTCAAAAGGAGTGATGCTTTGCCAGCATGAAGAGGCAACAATCAGAATATTATTGTAATAATCAATATCAGGACGATGGAGATCTCCTGTCGTAATAATATCAGGAATCTCTCGAATCAGCAAAGCATCTTGCGTACCTGGAATATAAGTAACAGAAGAATGGGTTGGAGCAAGATGTCTCCTCTTCAGCAGTTGCTTCACAACGCGAGCAGGAGTATGGTGTGCCCTCGCAATCCTCAATTCCTCTATCTCACTAATAAAACTATGCATGCTCGCTCCATGGTACATCATAACCTTCACTCCAGGCTTGCTTCCATTCACAATCTCTACAACTGCTGGATTACTGACAAGCACCACGTTCTCAAGCTGATGCAAAGCATCTGCATAATCCCTTCCAACAGGTGGCTGAGGCTCAGCAACACGCACAGCATCATGCTGCCCCGGACACAAAATAATAGTAATATCCTTCCTCAAAAGCGAGAGCATCCTCGCCAATTCTTGGTATTGTTCTCGAATGTCCTTAGTCTCCAAAAGAACTTCTTGTCCCGGGTATACCCCGACACCATCAATAGCATCTCCAGTAATAAACAGCCACTTCACTTTTAACGCCATCTCCTTCTGCTTATCATCCCCCACCTTCCCATTCAACCAATCAAGAAAGTGAAGAAATCTCTCCTTGAGGAACATCTTGCTCCCTACATGCACATCACTCGTAAACGCAGCAAACTCTTCCCTCTCCAGAAAATGCTTCTCCTGCAAAAAAGCGTCAGGATACACAACCTCATTCGCAAAAAACAAATCTCCATTTGCAGTCCCCCTCACCCCGATAACATCATCAAGCATCAAATCCCTAGCTTTCTCATACACCTCCCGATTCCTCTGCACCAAAAAAGTAATCCTTCCATTCAAATCCTCAATATCAACCAGCAGATTCTTATTCTTAGTCACTCTCTTCGCAACAACCATGCCAATAATCGAAGAGAGTTTATACCCTGAAAGCTTGTTAATAGAAACAAGATTTTGGAGCTCTTGCCGAGACTGGAGCATGCTCTTCATTTCCTGAAAACGCGACCTAAAATATCTCACAAAATGATCAACATCCAACTTCTGCGCAGGAAGTGTTACTGAACTCAAAATCTTCAAGCCACGGGGAAGGCCAGGAAGGCCTTGAGGAGAAGCCTCATAAGCAGGTCGTTCTCGCATGAATTCCATCGTCACACCAAGACGAATAATAATATGCTCCAACACTTTCTGTTCCCCCTCACAAACCCGCTGAATCTTCTCAATATTCCTGCTGAAAAATGCTTTCGTAATCACCCTTTCCTTAAAAGCATGGGTAATCTGCTCAATCATCTTCATCACAGCACCAGTATCCTCTACCCCTTGGAGCAGTTCAAACAGCTCCTTATCCAAAAGAATTCCTTTCTCCCGGCAAAACTCAAGAATACTCTTCCCCATAAAGCCTAAAATGCCCCCTCCAAAAAAAATATAGGAATTTATTGTTCTCCACCATAAAGCCTAAAATGCCCCCCCCAAAAAAAATATAGGAATTTATTGTTCTCCCCCATAAAAACCTCTCCAAGAAAAAACAAAAAAGAGTTTAAATAATTTATGCTTGAGAAATGATATAAACTCTCCCAAGATAAAGAAGATAAAGCAACAAGTTTTTCTACAATTTTCCTACAAACATCAAAAGAAGGTTAAGAAAAAGCTTGCTTCGCTGAGGAACTAAAAAGCAAATATCCCCCAAGAATCCCATTCACCAGCAAACTCACGATACTGGTTTTTTCTCCTTCAACTAGTGATAGTATTGCGAGAAGAACGCCGACACATGAAAGAAC
>CAYJRI010000027.1:0-10141 GCA_964372435.1 Candidatus Woesearchaeota archaeon
TTATTTGATATATGTATAAGGAGGGTAGTTTAGTGCGGATTTGTACTAATCACCAAAAAATATATCAAAAAAACGAGAGCCACCGCACCTTAAAAGGTGCGGTTTGTGTCAGGCTCTCGTTTTTAGGATGCTCAGAATTGAAAACACCAAAATACTACCACAGACTAAAGTCTGTGGTTTTCAATTCTGACATCAAAAATTATTGCCCTTATAAAACCATGGAAAAAAATGCAAAAATTTATGTTGCAGGTCATCGCGGACTTGCAGGGTCTGCTCTTGTAAGAGCATTGCGAAAAGATGGATGCCTTTATATTATTACTAGAGCCTCTTCTGAACTTGATTTGCGAGATCAACGGGCGACAGAGGATTTTTTCCTTGCAGAAAAGCCAGAATATGTCTTTGATGCTGCTGCAAAAGTAGGAGGACTTTATGCGAATAACACCTATCGGGCAGAGTTTATCTACGACAATCTTCAGATCCAAACGAACCTGATTCATGCTTCATGGAAGTCTGGCGTCAAGAAATTACTTTTTTTAGGAAGCAATTGTATTTACCCAAAGGAATGCCCGCAACCTATGAAAGAGGAGCATCTTTGGACTGGTCCTCTTGAACCTACCAACCAGCCTTTTGCTGTTGCAAAACTTGCTGGTATTGAGATGTGCCAAGCATATCGGTCTCAGCATGGCGCTCATTTTATTTCAGTAATCCCTGCAAGCCTTTACGGGCCACATGATAATTATGACCCTGTTCATGCGCATATTGTCCCGACGCTTATTAGGAAGTGTCATGAAGCAAAAATTCTGGGAGAAAAAGAAGTAAACATGGGTGGGAGTGAACATCGGAGAAGGGAGATGATCTATGTTGATGATATGGCTGATGCCTGCCTTTTCCTTATGGAGCACTATGACTCTCCAGAGGTGATTAATGTAGGAACAGGAACAGATCATTCAGTGCGCGAACTGTCTGATTTAGTAAAGGGGGTTGTTGGTTTTGATGGAGATGTGGTTTTTGATACCAGCAAGCCAACAGGGATGTTGCTGAAGCGCTTGGATTCTAGCAAGATTCATGCGCTTGGCTGGCATCCAAAAAATGAGATCCGGGGTGGTCTTAGGGAAGCGTATCATTGGTTTTTGCAAAATATTGCTCTTACTTCCCCTTAACCTTGCTTCCCGAGAGAGAAGCGTTAGTTTTGTATATCTTGAATTGAGAAATCTCCCCCATATTACTCGAAGCGCTTAAAATAGGTATGCATTACTTCAGAAGCTTTTTCAAGTTGTTCTTGGGAGAGATATTGATGAACTCCAAAGTGAACGCCATTGTTTCCGACATACTCTGCCTCAGGGAATTCTCCAAGTTTGTGATCAAGGCCTGTATATTTTCTCGTAAAAAGAGGATGCTGTGTTGGCATGCTTCCAAAATTTCTCTTGCATTTAATTGACATGACTGAATTATTATGGAGATAGTTATAGAGTCCTTGATAGTCAAACTTTGGATCTTTGAGGGTAATGCTAAAAGCATGCGGACAGAGCACTTCATGTGGTTCCTCGATGTTGAAGAAAGCAAACTCACTGAGGTCTTGTGTTGCGTCCATGAGGTGCCTGAGGTTTTTTTTCCTTCTGTTGAATGTGTCCCAAAATTTGCTGATAGCTGCTCTTCCAAGGGCGGCTTCAAGATCGTGCATTTTATAATTACCACCAAGTCGGAGATGATGAAAATAAAGGTCGCCAGGTTTTCTTCCATGATTGCGGAGTGAGCGTAGAAGATCTGCGACCTCTTTGTTATTTGTTGAAACCATTCCTCCTTCTCCTGTGCAGATGAGGTGAGCAACATAACTGCTAAAGGTGGCCATGTCTCCCCAATGTCCGATAGTTCTTCCTCTATATTGGGCTCCATGCGCTTCACAGGAATCTTCAATAACATAGAGATTATGCTTTCTTGCGATATCTGCAATGGCATCCATCTCGCATGGCTTTCCCATGGTATGTACTGCCATGATTGCCCTGGTTCTCGAGGTTATCTTTTCCTCAATCGCCCTTGGATTGATATTCAATGTATGCCGCTCGACGTCGACAAAAACCGGCTTAAATCCCGCATCAAGAATTGAGGTGCCTACTGCAATAAAGGCCAGGGCTGGAGCGATAACTTCGTCGCCACGTTCTGCTCCGAGATCGTAGAGCGTCTTGCACGCAATAGTATCGGCTGCTGTTCCCGAGCATACTGCAAGATTATACTGATATCCAAAAAGCTTTCCCCACTCTTTTTCATATGCTTCTACTTCTGGGCCTGCTCCGGCATCATAGACTCTTTCTAGCACTCGCGCTACGTTTCTCTTCGCTTCCTCGTCAAAACGTAATTCTCCGAAATTAAGGTCCATAGTGCTCAACTCCTTGAGAGGTTTTTAATTATTTTTATACTCTATTATATTCCTTGAAATTTTCTTTCTTATCATTTATTTAGACTGTCCTCTGTTCCTTAACAAGTGCTTCTTCTACTAATTCGGTGATCATATGCATCATTAGGATATGGGATTCTTGAATACGCGGAGTATTTTGAGAATCTACGATAATTGGTAAATCGCAAAGGTCTTTTAGGGTTCCTCCACGTCCTAAAAAACATATCGTGAACATCCCTTGCTTTTCCGCAGTTTCAACTGCTTTAATGACGTTTTTCGAGTTTCCTGAAGTGCTAATTCCGAGGAGAATGTCTCCTGGTTTTCCATATGCTTCAACTTGTTTGGAGAAAATCTGATCATAACTATAATCGTTCCCGATAGCGGTTAAAATTGAGGTGTTTGTTGTCAAAGCAAGACAAGGCCATGGTTGCCTCTCAATCTTAAAGCGATTGACAAATTCGCCAGCCATATGCTGGGCATCTGCAGCGCTTCCCCCATTACCACATACGAGGATTTTCCCCTTATTTTTGTATGCCTCTATAACGATTGAGGCAGCTTTTGCAATGGCATCTACCTGAATTGTCTTTTTTGTTGTAATAGACTCCTCAATCATCGCCTGGATTCTTTCTCTCATCTTTTTGGTTGCTATAGACTTCCCTCATCGCTTCAACTCTTTCTTTCATTATGCTTCAGGAAGATGTCCTAAAAGTTTTCTTCTAGGAAGGGACGCATTCACCTTACAAAAGGTATCGACAGCTTTTTGTCCGAACTTTCTTTTCACCAAGGCTGTGTAACCGCTGCTCTGGAAAAATTTAGGAAGAGCACTATCACGAAATTCAAGCACCTTCTCAGGATAAAGACTTGATGTAGGCAATGGCCAGGTTTGATAGGAATGCTGGGAGTAACCGATCCAACCAGGACCTCCTTGATCTTCAGGAAGGAGCGGCCTAGATGCCCATCCTGGAGGAATGGGATATTCTCCTTGCTGAGCCTTAGCATGATATTTTGAACCAGGATATGCCATTCCGCAATAGAAATTTGGCCTCTCGCAGTTTAAAGCCAGGGCGAGATCGAGTGTTGCTTGCATACTTTCTTCTGTGTCATCACTCAAACCAAAAATATAATTGCCAACAACATGGATGCCAACTGACTGCACCCGACGTACATTTCGGTAAATATCATCTTCTGTGAATCTTCCTTTCACCACCCCATCACGAACATCCTTGCTTCCAGATTCTATTCCTAACGCAAGCCAGTTAAAACCGGCTTTTTTTAGAGTTTCAAGAGCTGAAATATCTTTTACTGTGTCCACCCTTGCATATGCCCAAATATTGAGCTTATCCCCGAGGCCTCGCTTGATGATTTCATTTGCGACTCCAAGATAATGGGGTTTCTTGAGAACAAACATCTCGTCAATGATTTTCAGATTCTCTACACCATGCTCTTTAACAAGCATCTCCATCTCATCGACAACAAGCTTTGGATTTCTGCAACGAATCGTAGGGTCTACAGATCCACCTCCTGTGTAAGGCGCATTAATGCAACAAAACTCGCACTTGAAAGGACATCCAAATGTTGTGTACATTGAAGCATAAGGCTGTCGTTTGTCTAGTCTTCCATCGAGGCAATGCCAATCATGCGCTCGGTATTTTTGTATTTCGATGAGGTCCCATGCAGCTGAAGGAAAAACCTCGTCGAGGTTTTCTTCGGGAATTGCCTGATCTGGGTTGATACGGGAGGAGCCATTTTCCAAGTATCCTAGTCCTGGAACCTCATTGAGAGGCTTTTGTTGGAGCAATCCAAGGATCGTGCACACTCCTTCCCCTATACCGACAAAGTGTGTAAAGCCTTCTTGCAATGTTCGCTGTGGTAGAGCAGAAGGATGAGTTCCTGTAAGCAAGATTTTTGTTTCTAAACCTGAATTTCTTACTCCTGAGCAGATGGCATTTACTTCGTCCATCAACTGAGTTGAGGCAGAAGGCTGATTTCCATGAACAATGATATGGACAAATCTTGGATTATAGGATTTTATTGCATCAGCTGCTTCTTCAGTTGAAAGATTGTCTACATTTGTATCAAGAATTCTTACCTCATATCCATTTCTTCTGATAAAGCCTGCTGCGAGAAGAGCAAGATAAGGCGGTTCAAGAGCTGGATAATCTTCTTTCTCTTGTGCTTTTTGATAGACTTTTCTCCTTGCTGAAGGATTCACTAAGAGAAGATCGAGTCCTTTTCCTGATGAAAGTTGTTCAGCCATTTTTCCTTTTTCATGGGAGATTTCTATTTAAATCTTGTGAATTCATCTTCTGAATTAATATTTCTCATGGGAGATTTCTATTTAAATCTTGTGAATTCATCTTCTGAATTAATATTTCACCTTCAACATGTTTCAGAGGCAGAGTTTATCTATGATGCATTACTTTTTCTGAGCACTCTGGTCGCCTTGCTCAATGACTAATGTAGATCGTTCGCTTTCTAATGCTCTGCGATAGATAGGAATGATGTCTGCTGCATGATCTAAGCGCACGACGTCAACATTGGTGAGCATGAGCTTAAATGCCTCGGTGTGATCCTGGCAATGCTGGGGGCCAGGGTAAGGATTTCTTCCTCCGATCACTGCCCTGATAATCACTTTGGGATTGAATTTTCCCTGAGAACGATCCTTGAGCTTGTCGAGATGGTTTACTAACTGGTCTCCTGCATAGAGGAGAAAATCCATGCGCGGATAAATAGAAACAGGAATATATCCTGCAAGAGCGAGACCTGCAGAAATGCCCATTTGCATATTTTCAGTTACAGGCATTTCTATTCTTTTTTCCTGAGGAACTTTCTCAAGGGTGCCATAGGTGAACCTGCTTCCAGGATAAGCGACGGTTTGCCCTATGAATATTGTTCTCTCGTCTTGAGCGAGCATTTCCATTGCTTTAATGAGTTCATCACGATAGACTAGAGTATCAATGCTCATTAGAACCCTACCTGCATTTTGTCTGCGCCTTGATGCGGAAATTTATTTTTATAGGAGTAATGGATGACATTTGAGCGATAGATGGGTTTTGCATCACCCCAGACTACCTGTGTTGGTGTGTCGACGCTCATTCCGTTGTCCTCGATAACGAAAGTAATGGGAAGATGATGTCCTTCTGCATATGCAGTGCATTCTGCGAAGAGCCCGTTCCATGCAGCCATATCTCCGCAAAATGCCCAAACTTTGTTGGGAGAGTTCTGCCTTTTTAAGGCAAGAGCGAGGCCGACTGCAATGGGAAGTGTGCCTCCAACAATAGCACTGGTTATGAATTTGTAGGTGGCGCTCATGAGGTCCATGCTTCTTCCTTCAAAGAGATGCTGCCTTATCTCCTCTTTTGGAATTTCGCGCAAAAGTGCGTGATAATGATTCCTGTAGGTTGTGCAGATCCAGTCTTCTGGTTTGATCTGCCTGAAAATTTCAATGAGTGGTTCTTCATTTCCGTAAGAAAACTGCACTGGGGGTTTTACCTTTTTTTCATGATAGAGTTCCACCATTTCAGCTTCAAATGCTCTTAATTCTGCAGTGGTTTTTGCGATGTCTTCAAGATCCATGCTCAATGCATCTTCGAATGCTATTTAAAGATTATGAAGGTTAAGACTATGTGTCTTACCCAGAAAATATCTCGCATCATATTCTATCAGAAAAAAAGTTTGCTTCATTATCTTGGTCTCTCGCTATGCTATTTACGCTTGTGAAGTCAGTAAGAAGTTTTCTTCAAAGTTTTTTATGCTTTGATCTTCTCTAATATTTCATATGCCATTTTCTCTGTGCCTGCATGAATGCATGGAACAACCTCATTGAAATCATAAGGGAGTGTTCGAATGCTCCTGCCATCAAGAGTTACACCAAAACCGCCAGCCTCTTCAATCAAAAAATTTCCTGCTCCTAATTCATGTGCCTTTTGGCATGTTGATATTCTGGCATCTGCGTTTCCAGTTGCCATAAGCGCAAGCTCGATTGCTGCAGAGCCTATATTTCTTGCATAACAGTCAGGTAACTTTGCCCTGAGCAAACCTGATGATGCATTAAAAAAGTCTATGAAAAGAAAACTTTCTCGGTTGAGAGAAGTCTGCTGGGAAACTGAGCAACGCATTTCAAGTCCATGACTTAGACTACCGCGATAAAAGCATCCTCTTCCTTTTTCAGCATACCAGAGATCATTATCTGTCAGAGAAATGACCGAAGCGGCCAGGACTTCTCCATACGTAGGTTGCTCTGAAGCGAAGATGGTCACAAGGGCTCCATAGGGGAGGCGTGTTCTTCGTTTAAAGTTCATAGTTCCATCATAAGGGTCTATTGCGATGAGATACTCATTGCCAAGGGAAACAACTTCTCCATTTTTGCTTAATTCTTCTGAAATAATCTTCCCAGGAATCCCCAGCTCCTGAAAATATGCTATGAGAAGATCTTCAGCTCTTTTGTCTGCTACCAAGGTATCCCCTCTTCCTTGAAGTGCCTCGCCCTTTTTTTCAATTTCTGTTCTATGTGCTTTAAGGAGTTCTACAGCCCTGATGCAATGAGAAAGAAGAAGGGTTGTTTCCATTTTTGCTTGTTAAATTTGATTAATTATTTCGGTCTTGCTATTAGTTTATATACAAAATTTTATTTTTTAGAATGATCGCGATATTGGAAAGTGTCGCTGTAAGCTTCATAAGAGGCTCTTGGTTCTCCTATGGGAGCGTATGTGAAAAGATCTGTAAGGCAGTGAGGAAGGGTTGTTCCTGTTGCATGTCCAATGACGAGGCCGGTGATTCCTTGGGCGAGTGGATTTCCTCTTGCTAAATCATCAAGATTCTTCACAGCAAGAAATCCTTCATTGGTAAGGGATTTTCCTTTTGCTAGATTCTCCTTCACGCATTCGATAACTTCCCTTGAGATTTCTGCGCGGAAAACACTTTGAACGACATAGGTTTGTGGTTTATCCTCTGGTCCTGGTTGATGCAAAAAATAATCTTGAAACGGCTGTATGCTAAGAAGAGCGGTTCGTACTACTTCTATATCCCCCCTCGTTGCAAAGGTGTGCTCTTGAGATGCAGACATTTCACCTGCAGCTGCTTTCTCTCCTGAAAATTCTTCCTGAATCTCCCGAGAAAGAGTTGCGTGAGGAGATTGGTCCTGATCTTTGCCAGAAAAGTAATTGCCGCCAAGAAGTTTTACTCTTCCAATCCAATGCCTATTTTTTCCAGGATATCCCGGATCATATTGTCCAAGCAAAAACTCATGAGTATCGGGGCAATGAGCAAGAACTGTTGAAGCATGATGATTCAAGGTTATTTTTGCCATCTCCTGACATCTGAGGATATTATTTAAGTATTTGTATGCTGTGATGATTCTATTCTCGTTTCATGTTATGATGCTCAAAGGATTCTGTGATTTTCTTGATAAATTTGGCTGATGAGGAAAGAAATTTATAGGTTCTTAATCCTCTTGATAAATTTTTGTGTATAAACTCTGCCTTTGGAGATTTTGAGGGTAAAATTTTAACGAGAGTTGATGAGCATATGGATTTAGAGATTCTTGATTTTCTCGATGATTTTGGATGTGGAGATTCCCTCAAATTCAGGGGGGAAGGTTCTTGGAAGGATCACTAATTGTACCCCAAATTCTTTTGAAAGCTGCTCTCTACGCGGTATATCAAAAGCATCATCATTAATGGCATAGATATCGGGGCGGAGTTTCTCGAATGTTGACTTAATAGTAAAGAGCAGATCCTCGGTTGCTTTGTCTGGGTTCATGAAAACATAATCTACTGGCTTGAGAGAATCAATCATTTTTAGCCGCAGATGTTCATTCAAAATAGGGCGCTTTTCTCCTTTCCTCTTCTTGATGGATATGTCTCTCGCTACTGCAACGACAAGAAGATCACCCAACTTCTTGCAGTCTTCGAAGAATAATACATGCCCTGCATGGGTCAAATCAAATGACCCTGAACAAAAGACGATCTTCTTGCCCTGGTTTTCCCTGCGGAGGGTTGGTAGATCATCAGTAGTTATCATCGCCATCATTAAAGAATAATGCTCTCCAGATATAAACCTTTTTATATAAGAGATAAGAGAATCTTTTTATGAAGCAAGCGGTATTTTTGGATCGTGATGGTGTTTTGAATGCGGTGGAATTAGATAAGGACTTTTATTACCGCAAAACCGATATTATTATTCTGCCGAGGGTTATTAAAGCGCTTCGACTTCTGAAGGAGAAAGGGTATGTATTGATTGTTATCACAAATCAGCCTGTTATTGCGCGCGGCATCGCAACTCTTGAAGAAGTTGAGGATCTCCATCATTTTATGAATCAGCAACTTGAAGGACTCATTGATGCCTTCTATGTATGCCCTCATCATCCTGAAATGCATCCTGATGTTCCTGAATACGCAAAAAAATATAGGGTGGCTTGTGAGTGCAGAAAACCCCTTCCTGGAATGATTTTACAGGCAGCAAAGGAATTTGATATTGATCTCACAAAGAGCTTGGTTATTGGGGACATGATCACTGATGTTATCACTGGAAAAAGCGCTGGTTGTAAGACGATTTTTATCGAATCGCCCCATAGCAAAAGAGTTATAAAATCCAAGAACGCATTTGATATCAATATAAAACCTGACTTTTACGCGAAAGATCTTTTTGCGGCAACACAATTTCTCTCCTAATTACTCTTTCAAGATGTATGCAAGGCATTGCTGAGCACATTCTTGGGGGCTTCCCTTTGATTACTCTTTCAAGATGTATTCAAGGCATTGCTGAGCACATTCTTGGGGGCTTCCCTTTGAGGTGTTCATAAGAAGATGTTCATATTGAGACAATTCTTTTGGGACCATGGGCTGTTCTTCAGTAACAAATTTATGAAATGCTTCCTTCGAAGCTGTCGGGAATTCAGTTCTTGATGCAGATTTTACTAGATCAATTCTCTTTCGAGCTTCCTCATCTTTTTGCGATCTCTCTAAAGTTCTTCTATAGCATTCCTCCTCATCACACATAAAATGGACGAGATATATTGGATAATTTTCAAAGAACCTGTGATCAAGTATTTTTTGAAGTGTTCTGTCTTGAATCTGCCTCATCGTGATGCAATCAATAATAGGAACTTTTCCGCACTTGAGATTCGTTTTAGCGAGATACATTTGGATAAGATAGGATTGATCTCGCATATGTCTTCGATAATATGCATTGTGAGGATCAACTTTGATCATTTCGCCGAAAGGCGTTTCGACGCATTTTGCATGGTCTGGAAAGATATTTGCCTTGGCAACATACTCTTCAAAAGAAGGTAGCTCATGAGTGATTGTTGGTGATACGTGCAGATTCGCTTGATTGATATCATCCCTATCGAGATAGAGAGAATTATCTACTAATTTTGCTAACTCTTTCATCACTGTTGTCTTACCTGTCGCAACAATTCCAGATGAAAAAACAATGCTTGGTACTAAAATCATGCACATGAACTCTTTGGAACATTTATAAGTATTATGGTATCAGAATGTAAATATTGAATGTCTCTATCGTCTTGCGGAAGCACTATGCTTGAAAAAAATTGTGTTTTGTTCTTAGAGTTTTGATCTCTCATGGGGTCGAGTCCCCATAATTATTTAAACTGCACTCATGGGACTACTTTATGGATATTGAACAATTTTTTGCAGATATACAGCCTGGAGTAAGGGATTGTGGCAGATATGCCCTAGAAATTCAAATAAATGTAACTATAGAAGTTAAAGGAGAAGAAAATGATAG
>CAYJRI010000028.1:0-10030 GCA_964372435.1 Candidatus Woesearchaeota archaeon
GAATTCCCTCGAGCGTCTGCGCTATCTTTCCAAAATCGTCATCAGTCCTTGCACTTAAAAATGCTCTCTGCGCTTCATTAAATTTTTTTTCAGCCTCATCAAGATTAATTCTCTCTTCAACAGACCTGCGGTACGATTTTGTAGAAAGGTTTGCTTGCAGGGAAGAGACTCTCAACTTCAAATCTCTTAAAGTCTGATTGACAGCATCTTTTGCAGAACCAACAACAATCCGAAAACTTCCCATCCCCTCTTCTCCAGAAGAGTCAATTGCAGTAACCTTCAAGGTATAGATACCGATTTTAGCATAATTATGGGTGGTAAAATTAACATCACTCTCTGCAGTGGTATTATCCCCAAACTCCCATACATATCTTACCATACTCTTATTCTCAGGAGATCTCGCAAAAACCACAAATCTTGTCGTAACAGACTGCGGGATATTCAAGGGAAGCACCCCTGACACCACTGGAACTTTTTTTACTGTGATATTCTTCTGAGCAAGAACAAGACCATCAAGCGATAGAAGGAGAGGAAAGTTTCCATAATTCCGAGGAGCTAAAAAACCAGCAGCTGACAAATCCATAACCTGGTGATCAATACGGAAAAGAGCATCTTCCTTCTCGACAGTCCATAATGAAGAAGTAAGTTTTGGCCCGATTTGCGTTGCATAAGCAACTTGTACTCCGCTGATCGTAATTTGTTGTTGCACTCCTGAAATAAATGTAAGAGGAATAATACACCCATTCTTGCAATTCCTCTGATATCTTCTCTCAAGATACTCTGATATATAACTCAAAAGAGGAAGAGGATTCACATTTTGATTCTCTTCATTAAAGATAAAATCTTGAAAAGCCCCGTATTTCCCAGCCTGAGCAAAGAGATTGTAGTCTACAGTATAATTCCCGTCAAAGAAATCATAAAAACCGCAAGGATCTTTCTCTTCATACTGAATCGTATAATTGCTTCTCCCTTCTACAGTACTGACACAAACATAATATGGCTCAGTTTTCTCAACAGCATAAGGAATCACGCACGAAACTTCACTTAACCCTCCGCCAGAAGCATCAGGAAGATTGCAGGCAGCCCCCTCAATCTCCTCACTCTGATTATTCTCCAAAACTCTCTTCAGCTTCATGAGTAATTGAGCCTGCCCTGACTTTTTCACAACAGCCCCAACTTTATATTGAGGTGCCGGGAGAAGAGTCATTCGATTGCAATATCCCCTCTCATCAATAAAAACTTCTTTCCCTGCTTCAGAAAAACACCCCTTGCTTGAGTAGCAGGAGAAATCTTCTAAAGAGTAATTTACCCTATATTGCAGATCTTGATCATCAAGAAGGTCGATTATCAGAGGCTGTGTGCATGCAGCCGGCGCAGTACTATGAACGTGAAAACGAAAATCACTCACTGCTTCCTCTTTAATCTCCCCCTCAATTTTAATTCCCATGATCTGCTTTTCTCCAGGCCCTAAAGAAAATGTCTTAGTCTGCTCCTCTCCACTTCCAGCATAACTCGCCTGACAATCAACAGGACTACAGCGATAGATAGCAGAATTATTATCTAAAAAATCTTGAATCCTCATACTTCCTCCAAAACTACTGGCAAGTAATGCAGAAGAAGGAACATCACGCAAGCTCATATTAAGTTTTCCACTCAAAATCTCAGAAGGAATATAGCTATCCTTGATTATAGCAGAAGAAACATTCACAGAAAATCCATCAGCGACAGGAGAAAATAAAACAAAACCAGAAAATACGAAGAGATAAAAAAAAGAGAAAGAATGTTGCATGCTACTCATCCTCTGCTAAATCGCTTGCCGATCTTTTTCCTGTTCATGATCAAGTAAAATGCTATAAGGAGAACAACAACTCCAAGAACATTCCGAAAAGTAAAGAAAGCCAGCTTTGCCACTCTGCCGCAAGAATATGTTCTAGAACCAGGAACGCATCCTAAAGAAACAGCGCTTTCAGTAGGTGGAAGCATACCTGCAAGAGAAGCAATCCAACTCAAAAGAAACTGCTGGTTCACACAAGGTCCCTGCGTATAGGTCTTGAGGCAATCAACAGGAGATCCAGGAGTTCCAAATTTAGGAAAGCTGCAATTCACATCGCATCGTGAGATGCAGAAGGTGGCGTTCCATGCACATCTGCATCTCCCACTCCCAATAATGCAGCCAATTCCTGTAACTCCGCCAGGCTCAGCTGCTCCGCAAAGATCAGCAGTGCAATCACTTGCTGTTGTATAATTGCCATAAGAAAAAATAGTGCTGCAGAATGCAGGGGGAAGATCTCTCACACAATGATTGAAATTTGCCGATGAGGAATCGCTTTCACATCTCCATCCCTCAGATCCTGCACAGCAATTATCCCCAGAAGTGGTAGGATTTCCATCTAATCCTCCACACTGATTAAAAGTAGACACACCAGAGCCAGGAGAGGTCTCCACATTCGTCGGAAACTCATTTCCAAGGTTATCGACAAATGTCCTTTTTCCATTATGACATCCGGGAGCAAGCTCAACCCTAATCGTGACAGAGTCAGTGCCATTAATACTAGCATCACTTGCCGTCATTACCGTCAGTTTGTTTGCATAGGTCCCAGCCCGAGCAAATAACTTATGATAGATGCTCCCATTGATACTCAGATTAAAATACACTTGCCCATCACCAAATTTCCAGAGGAAATTCAACTCACTCCACCTCTGAGGATCATCCAAATTACCCCATCCCACAGGTATATCAATATTGCTTTGCCCACCAGGAGCGCAACCACTGCTATCCGCAAGTAAGATGCAATCAGGGCAATCACCTGCAAGGCACTTAAGCTTTCCAGATGATGATTGAATCTCTACAGCAAAACTATGGTTCCCGCTGAAGAGAACATACTGAGTCGTATTGAAGACATCTCCTTCTTGAGGATCACTAATCTTTGCGCAGACAAATCGTGAGCCTTGGGGAAGATCTTGGTTGACAATAAGAATATCTCTCTCATCCATAGAGGTTTCACCATCACTCCTTCTTGTAACAGTTAACGTGATATGTCTTTGTCCAGGAGCAGGATATTGGTAGCTTGCATTCCACGTCGTAAAAGCCACTCCATCCCCAATGTCCCATCGGTAATTGAAACATGCATTATTCTCAGGCTGAGATTGTCGAAAACTTACATTTGATGGAATTCCATAAACATTGCAATTCGCACTCGCTGTTGGAGCAGCAATTCTTGCATCAGGATCATGGCACGGTCCGCCTTCAACAGTACATGTTGAAGAACACCCATCTCCATTCGCTGTATTTCCATCATCACATCCCTCGCTTCCCTCAACAGCACCATTCCCACAAACAGGACCGCCGCTACCACGGCAATACACCTTAAGAGGGTAATTCGTGTTTGCACAAGTTCCAATATGCGCATTATTAGTTCCAGATAAACTATAGAGGCAGACATCTCCAGGATCATTGGTTGTGTCACATTGTAAACCTCCAAAACAAACATCAACATATCCTGCAGTGCTTTCATAGGGTGCTTCAGCATGCGCATTATCATTTGCAGAGAGGCGAATCACAACATTCGTAGGATTTCCTGGAGGGAAACACGACCTGGTTCCAATACTTCCCCAGCTAACAGGAAGGGTGTAAGAAGATCCCGAGAGACAGCTAGCACCATGAGCATTTTCTTGATCTGATTTCAAAAAAATATCATTGTTAGCGCATCCAGCTTGGGCTGCAACAACACTCAAGAAAAGGATGGAAGAGACAAGAAAAGCAATGCCTACAATAAATAATCGAAACCTCATTTTTTCTCCTTTTGAAGAGGGATTAGAGATTTATAAATCTTTATCCCTTCATTACAGCCATAGGTACCAGCCTCGCTACAGCACTTCCAATCCCTGCTTCTGTTGACACTCTCACAACTTCATCAACATCCTTATATGCTCCAGGAGCTTCTTCTGCAATGCCCTTGAGAGAACCAGCTCTCACAATAATCCCTTTTTGTGCTAGAGCATCTCTGATTTCCTCACCTCTCCACTCTTTTAAAGCAGCAGTTCTGCTCTTGCTTCTTCCAGCTCCATGAGCTGTCGAATTAAATGACAATTCCTCTGCCTTTTTTGTTCCGACTAAGATGTAAGAGGCAGTTCCCATGCTGCCTGGAATGTTGATGGGCTGACCTGTTTTTTTATAGATTTCTGGGAGCTCTTTTCTTCCAGGACCATAGCTTCTTGTAGCACCTTTTCTATGGGTGCACACCTTAACCTTTTTTCCGTCTACTACATACTCTTCCATCTTAGCAATGTTATGACATATATCGTAGACAACATCTGCTTCAAAATCAGGAAATATCTTTTTCATTGCTTCTCTCACCAGATGCGTTATCACCTGCTTATTGCAGAATGCAAAATTTGCAGCTGCATTCATAGCCTTCCAATATTTTTTTCCAAGCTCTGAGCTTATAGGAGCATAGATTAATTCTCGATCAGGCAAGTGTTGATAGCCATAGGCGTACTCCATGAGCTTAATGTAGTCAGAAGCAACTTGATGCCCTAAACCCCGAGAGCCGCAATGAATCATGAATGTTATCTGCCCTTCGTGTAATCCAAAAACCTCTGCAATATTTTCATCAAATATTTTTTCAGTATACTGCATCTCTAAGAAGTGATTTCCAGATCCAAGACTGCCCAATTGACCTATACCCCGTTCAATTGCTCTATCTGAAACCATTGACGCATCTGCATCTTTCATTCTCCCCTCTTCTTCTGTTTTTTCAATATCTTCTTTTTTACCATATCCTTTTTCAAGTGCCCATTCAGCTCCTTTGTTCAAGATATCAACGATGTCTCTTTTCGTGATTTTAATTTTTGTTCCCTTTCCAACACCCGAGGGAATTGCATGAAACAAAGCATTCACAATTTCCGTCTTCCTTTCTTCAACATCTTTTAAGGCAAGATTGGTTCGAAGAGTTCTTACGCTGCATGAAATGTCATACCCTACACCACCTGGTGAAATCACTCCTTTCTCAACATCAAAAGCAGCAACCCCCCCAATCGGAAATCCATATCCTTGGTGCACATCAGGCATGGCAATGGAATATTTCACAATTCCAGGAAGCATTGCAACATTTCTTACTTGTTCAATGCTTTTCTCTTCAATATTCTTCATGAGCAATTCAGAAGCAAAGATCCTGCCAGGCACATGCATGGCCCCTGTTTTAGGAAGTTCATAGATATATGCTCCTTTCTTGATGAGTTGTTCTTTAAACATGTTCTAAAGAGGAAAAACAAGTTTATAAGAGTTACTCCTATCTCCTGAGATAGGTGCGATACACAATACTCCCATCCACAATCAACCCAAGGATTCCAATAATAATCAAGAGCACACTCATCCAAACCTCGAGTGAAAAGAATAGCGAGTAGATTCCCAAAAAAAGATAAAGAGGAAAGTAACCAATCCAAAAATATCAAAAAACTCTGCCTTGAAAATCCTTCTTCTCATCTTACACATCCACAACCACTTGCGCAACCCACGCACCTCTCCTTTTCTTTACAAACATTTCATGGTAGGTAACTGCCTTCACAAGTATCGCAATTTCCTGCTCACTTGCCTTGCCTCCAAGAGCATCAGCCTCGAGCTTATATCTCTTTTCATTCTCCTGACTTTCCTGTACCATCACGTTCACTCCTTTCAAGAAAAAATCCTCAGTATCCATAAGGAAGATAAATTCTTCAAGAAAATTATAAAGCAAAGAAAGTAAATCTTTTCCCTCAACCTTGATCTTTTTCTTCTTATGCACTGCTCCTTGAATCCTGCCGGCATGCATCACTGCAAACATAGCTCTTGCTGCATTCTCAAAACATTCCTCTAACGTTTTCCCAAATGCTTGGAACTTCACATCAGCAGTATGCTCTAAAAAAATAAATTTGTCCATCCTTTCAAGACAAAGGCAGATTATAAAAACCTATAGTAAAGACAAAGTCTCTACCCACATCATCAAAGAAAAAATGGAGGAGACCAAAGTTCTTAGCTCTAAGTCTCCCACACAAACAGCTTGAGCTTTCGTGGTTGATACTGATTCAACGTTGAGGTAATAAAAATATCTTGCGCAAAAACCTTCTCTCTGCCAAGAATGCAGGGATCTGTTAAGGAGCATACCATAAGAGTGAAATTCACCCCCCCTGGAATTCTCGCGTTAATATAATCAGTAGTCTGAGAACCGCTTGACGAATCGAGAATTGCAGGCCCGCCGCTCAAATCAAATCCCAAAATCTCAGTCCTAAGCGTGTTGTTCCTCGCAATCTCCTGTAAAATCCCTCTTTCGAGGAGGAGGATATTCTTCCGAGATCCTGGAGAAATGTCCTTAATTTGGAAAAAAAGTATACCGATAATAAGAATTATTGCAAAGAATACCTCTACAACACGCAACCATCCTTTCCTGTTCATTTTACCAGACCTGAATATTGATAATAACATTCTTTACCCTACCTTGAGAATCAATCATCTCAACCGGCACATCGCGAGCAAGAACATGAACCTTCGTCGCTTTCCTGTTAATCGCCCTGAAGAGAATGTTTCCTTGAACATCTCTCACAATAAACCCAAAATCAAATTCAGGAGGAATATTCAGGCTTGCTTTGACACTTTCATAATCTGTGGTATAACTCGCTGTGAGCGTTGAGAGGCGGCTTTCAAAAATAAACTCCCTCTCCCGCAAGAAACCGATAGAGTAATTATTCCTTGTTAATACTACACAAGGAGTCGCATCCATAGAACTCTCATCAAAATTTTCAGAAAAATAGAGATTGTAGCCAGGGCCATTAAACTGCACAACAATCCCTCCAGTATTGTTCGCGTCAACCTGCTGTTCTTGCATATTCTCAGCAGCAATGTGATACGTTGGAGGAATGACAGAAGTGAGAGGTTCAGCAACCAGAATACTCTGAGCAAACGAGGAATAGATATCCGAGAGCGTTGCAGCATCATCACTAGACCTATAAACCCCCCCTCCAGCCCGAGCTGTTTCAGCTAATGTCCAATTCGCATTTCTGCATTGGCCAATAGCAAACCCTATAGTAGAAATATTAGTGCTCAGCTCGACATGGGTTCTGTTAGAACTCCAAATCGTGTTATTGAAATTAGCATAGGCATCAACACCATTACACAAAGAAGCTGATCCACAACCATGACCAATGATGCCAGTACCATTAAATTGTCTCAAGAGACCTCCACAGGTTGCACTCGGTGGCATACTCGATATAGAATTTGTACACCGCTGATATGCAGCCCCATCAGTCATCACCACCACAAATCTCCTTCTCGAGAGATTGAGAGAGCTATTCAAGAGATTATAGGCACCATTGACTCCGCAACACACACAGGTTCCATCAGCGAGGGTATAACTGTCAATCTGAGAGATAAGGCTATTGTTATTGCTGCTAAGAGCATGTGAAAGATTTACTCGCCTGTTGAAAGAAATTAAACCTAATTTATTAGTCGGATTCTGAAGAATCGTATTGATAAAATTTTTAGCAAGACATTTTGCCAAACTAATACGCTTCGTGGAATTATCATTTAATAGAGGATCATCACAGTTCCTCACGACTCCAATTGTTTCTGTACCACCACCCTCGCTACTAGAATTCAATGTCCAATTCATACTTGTAGAAACATCAGTGATAAGAATCACATCAGAGTCTCCTGTCACCCCCCCTTCTTGCCCGCCACCCAAACGAAAACATGGCTGAAATCCACTGGTATCTCCAGGATTGCTAATATTTAAAATAACCTGTGCTGAAAGAACTTCAATGGTAGCATGACTTCTAAGAGCTTCCCCAGCAATATTCAACATCCCCTCATTGATCCCTGATTTCTTAAAGGGATTAAAAATGTAAAAGAGAAAAACAAGAAATCCAACAAAGATAATAAAGGCAACAATAATCTCAATATGCCCAATAGCTCCCTTTCTCCCAGCCATTTTAACTAAAAAAGACCTCTGCTCCTGTCGCACTCAAAACCGCGAGAAGGATCAGAAAGAAAGAATGCTTAATTCCAGCCTTCAAAGTGCCTTCAGCCAGTTTTCCTGTAATAAGCCCTGCAAAAAGGCCCTGAAAAATCAAAAGCCAGAGGAAAGATTGATAGAAGTCCTGGCTAACTTCATTTCCAATAGGGCTGATGACGCCAGTACCAATGTCTGAATAATTAACAATTCCAGAAGTCAACGTAAGAATCTTAAACTGCATAATCAACATGATCACAATGAAAACAATAAAAATAATGTAGCTCTGAATAGCTAAACTATAGACAGCAGCTTTTCTCTCTTTCTTTAACTTCTCACTCTCACCAACACTCTTTGCAACAGAAACAAGAATGTTCTCAATGCTCCCTCCTGCCTGCTCAGCCTCGCTAATCAAAGCAATGCTTCTCGAGATAGTCTTACTACCGATGTCATTTGCAAATATTCTCAAAGCCTCCTTCACCGTAATTCCTATGGCAATCTGATTCGCAAGTTTCTTTACATGTAGCGCAAGAGAGCCATAATTCTTTTCACGCACATTGATAATACTTCTGCTCATAGGAGTGCCGCTCCTCACGCTTTCAACCAAATCCCTTGCAAACTCAAGGAACATTTCATCATTCTCTCGATCACGCGCAGTCTCCAAAATCACGCTCAGAACAAACGGCGCTGCAATGACAACCGCTGCAATTCCGAAGAGGAAAAAGAAGATCTTGTCATCTCGGAAGAAGACCAAATTAAGAATCACGATTAGCACACCAAAAATAATCCCCACAAGATGTTTTTTTTGAAATTCCATGTTTAAGTAAAACATTTACCTCCTCTGTAACGTAGGATTCGTTCTCTTGCCATTTCTGCACTATCTCTTACAGTCGCATCAGGATGGTCAAGATATTTTTCAATAAAAGGAATGGAGGAAGGGTCACCTAAGCTTCCAAGAGATGAGAGTGCTTCATGTTTCACAATGCTTGAGGAATCATTTTCAACAGCTTGCATAAGATACTTTCCTATGTGAAATAATTTTGTCTCACCTAAAACGAATGCACATTCATGCCTTACCACAGGAGAGGGATCTGTCAACATTGCTTTTATGAGCGCATCTAGAGAATCAGGATCTCGATTACCAGCCAACTGAAATGCTGACTGTACTCTTTCTTCTTTACTTCTTGAGTGATCAACGACAATATCTCTATAATTCATCTTTAAAAGTTCGGTTGTTTTAAATGTAAAAAGATGAGGAACAAAATATTCACAAGTCCTATAATCAGGATCATTAACGCTGTGAGCCCTCCTAAAGTAAGGCCAAAACTTGCCCCGCTTACTTTGATCAAGACAAGCAGAATCATCATGATCATCGGAGCACTAATCACAATACTGATATAGATGTCCATAAAGGTCTCAGCAACCTTGGTATACCTCTCTCTTTCCAAACGATATTCAAATAATAAAGTCTCAGCCCTTTTGTCAAGAAATTCACTCAAACTTGTTCCCGTTGTGATGCTGGTGGCAAACCCATTAAACAACTCTGCCAATTTCTTACTTGCAGTTAATCGAGCTGAGTTCTTGAGAGCATTAACGAGATCATATCCATACACATTCACCTGATTAATAACTTTCTTAATCTCCTGCCTCGTGTAAGGATACTCTGCGCTAAGAGCAATGATCTTAAATATCTGGCTTGGCTCTATTCCAGAGCCTGCAACAGCAGACATATGAATGACAACAAAAGGCAATTCCTGATTGACCCTCTTTTCTAAGCCAACTCTCTCAGTCCAAGGATAGAAATAGAAGGCAAGGTAGGTTCCTGCAGGCACCCCGAGTAAGAGCCACGAATTTTTCAACAATCGTAAAAAAGGATTCTCATCACTCAATGCGAGGAAAGGCAGCGTAAGAGTCAGCTCAAAAAACAACAAGAATATCAAGACGAAAATGCACACAACAAACGCGACTAACCTCGAGAAAAAAATGATGGAAATATACGTATTCAAGAGGAAAGTCATATTCGCCTTCTTTATATTATCTCCTTGATG
>CAYJRI010000029.1:0-4471 GCA_964372435.1 Candidatus Woesearchaeota archaeon
TCGTAACAACAGGAATAGTAGCATCAAAGCTAAAAGTCCTATTCGCAGTGCTATTCAGATTCCCAGCAGTATCATTGCAATAGTAACGAACAGTATAGCTCCCATCTGCAATGCTATAATTCGTAGCATTGAAACTCCTATTCCCATTATTCTGCATCGTAAAGTTGCTCGCTCCATTATCCAAAGAATACCTACAGATACTTCCATCCTCAGCCAGAGTCACATTAAACACCACCGGAGTGTTATTGAGAGTAGCATTCGCAGGCTGATTAATAGTCACAATAGGAGGAATCCCATCAAAAGTAAAAACAAGATCCCTGCTCCTAGACATATTCCATGATTGAGTGAGGTTCTCTAGGCTATTAGGAGCTGTGGCATTGATCGTGTAGTTAGAATAGTAGAAAATAGTTCCTCCACCTGTACCATTTTGAAGAAATTCCAAGAGCACTTGTTGAGTAATTCTTCCATTAGAGTCTGTCAAAACACTCCATTGCAACGCACCACTCACATTCCTTGCAGAGATATTCGCATTTCCAGCAACACTCCCATTCGTGTAGTTGGCAAGTGCGTCGAGATACCAGTCCACACTAAAACTGCCATTTGCTCCAGCATTCCATGTTCGATCAGCAATGGTGGTATTCGTAAAATTCCAAGACCCTCCTGTAGCTGTCCTGAAGACGAAAAAATCTGCAACGCCAGACCCTGTAGCATTCAGAACACTATTAAAAAAGCTAAAGTTATGATTTGTGTTTGTTATATTGATTGCAGCAGCTCCTGTCCCGCTTGTTCTCACCACCATGTCTCGAAAACTATTATCGTTCGTATTCGAAGCCAAGGAAATGCCCTGCGAACCATTGCCTGAAGTAGAAATATTAATACTGCTAAAATTATTGCTTGAGCTAGCAGATAAGCTGATCCCAAAACCAGTCGCACCTGATGTTGTAATATTATTTCCTATAAAAGTATTGTTATGTGAACTAGTAGCTAAAGAGATACCATACCCTGTGCTTCCAGAAGTAGTAATGTTATTACTCCAGATGGTACTACTATTCGAACCGCTCTCCAAAGAGATACCATACCCTGTGCTTCCCGAAGTCGTAATATTGTTAGCAGTGATATTATTGAAGAGAGCTGAACTAAAAGAGATTCCATAACTTGATGAGTTTACTGTAGAAATGCGATTTCCAAAAATCAGCGTCCCATTCGCCCTGGAGTTGAGGATGATGCCATAGGCACCACCAGCCCCAGAATTTGAGGGCGTCACATTATTGCCAGAAACATTATTATCTGCTCCACTAGAGAGGTAAATTCCATACCCGCCTGTATTACCAGCAGTCGTGATATTATTACTTTCAATGCGATTGGAGCTCGAATTTGAAATCAAGAAGATAGCATGTGAGCTGATAGCAGGACTTGGTCCAGCCACTGGATTGCTTTGATGGAGTACTCTATTTCTCGTGATGTTATTTCTAGAACTTGCACTGAAGTAGAGAGCATGTGAAGCAGTCCCATTCGTAATAACGCTATTATTCACAACACTCCCGTTGCTTACTCTCAAAAAATAAATTCCATAACTATTGTTACTTCCTGTATCTTGTTGCAGAATAATAGCGTCCTTAACAGTAGTTTCGTTAGCACCTGTAGCATATACGCCGTATGAATCGTCAGTGGCGTCAGTGTTATAAGTGATTGTAGAGCCATTCCCATTCAGAGTGATATTATTTGCAGTAATCGTAAAACACGTTCCTGTAGCTGAAACACTCTGATTCAAGTCATAAACAGAATTTGCAGTACTTAATGTTCCACAAGCAGACTGCACAGGGTCAATATAAGAAGTAAATCCTGCTGCAGAAATATTAAAGCTCAAGTTATTGGGTTGATATTTAGGGACCAAATAGGTGATCCGAATCGCAAAGGGAAAAGCAGTATTAATGGTTCCTGGAACAGAGGTAAAATTACTATAGCTTCTCCTCGCAAATTGAACAATTTCCTCAGTTGTATTCATGAGAACTGTGCTGTTATCCCCGTCTTCTCGTGTAAGGTTATAGCGTTGATTGCTCACATTGCGATAGGTTTCATTAAAAAGCGTAAAGGTGCTTGAGAAATTAATGGTGGAATTCGTAATCAGGTTAGTGAAACTGAAGTTAATCAAGGGAACGGAAACATTTGGCTTAACACTATTTTGATTTTCCACTTCAAAAATCGCTTCACAGGTTTTCCATCCATCATCCTGGGCGCTTGCCTTCCATGTACATGAAATCTCGCGCTTCACAGAGATAATAATATTCGAATAATTCGCATACTTATATCCATAGTACCCCACCTCCTTCCGATCAGGCACAGAAGGTAGAGAAGGAACCTCCACTACTTGCTGAGAAGTTGCCGTAAAAAGATACCGGAGATAGAGGAAGACCACAATAACAGCACACAGCGAAAGGATTTTCCCGATTCTCCCCGCCTTATTCATTATCCCTTTTTTCATCTTTACATAAGATAGTTACAACTTTATAAAATCTCCTTTTCTGACCTAAAAACTCAAGCTCAAATTCTCCAAGAGGAACTTTCTCAACATGAATCGCACGAAAAAGAAAAGAGAATAACTAAGGAGGAGAAGAGGAATGACAAACTTTAACCCTGCTTTTTCATCTCCTTTATTCACCAGCCCAAGGATCAGAGAGGCAAGAACATCTGTTACAAAAATAAAAAGGATTGCAAACCAGGTGATGAATCCCGGGCTAATATTGATTTTTGACAATGAAAAAGGAAGATTCTCTGTTACCGTGTCTGTAGGAAGGTCTCCAACGATCTTAATCAGAATCTCTACCAGAATCGAAGATAACCCGAAGAGAAGAGGAGCGCCGATTGCGACAGCAAAGAAAATAAAGATGACATACATCAGCACATTCGAGGAAATTCTCTTCTCAATAAACTCCTTCTCTCGCATATTAGAAGCTGTCTGCTCCAAAAGCAGGGAGATGTTCCCTCCTGACCGTATTCCAGAGATAATAAGTGAAATAGTTTTCGCAATTTTGTCAGATCCAATTCGAGAAGCCATATTCTTAAAAGCAACAGCAATATCCTTCCCCGTTGCAATATCCCTTCCAGCGAGAATAATTTCATTATCAAGAGGATGAAATTCAGGCCTTGCACTTAAGATAAAAGCACGATCAATCGTCATTCCTGCTCGCAGATTGCTTGCCATAAGCTGGATAACATCAGGAAAAATTGTCTCCATTTTCTTAATACGTGTTGAGGCATTAAGTAAGATCTTGAAGAAGAACAAGAGCTGGAGAACAACAAAAGCAATCAACAAGGAGAGAAGAGGTTTCACAAGATTCGGTTTCTGGAAGAAAAAGAGAAAGATACCATATCCTAATGCAAGAAACACTGAAAGAAACGCAAGTTTAATGGAAAGGATTTTGCAATACTTCTCAGGCGGAATTTCAATCCCCGCGAGGCGAATATGAGCATAATACTTATCCATCAGACGAGGAAGCAAGCTACTCTTCACTTTCCTTAGTTGCATCCTCTCAACATGTTGATGTTCAGTCTGATGCTGAATTTTTTCCACAACTGCCGGTTTCTTCAGAGATTTTCTTTTCATCTTAAATTAAACTCGGCCTCCTGGTTCTTACCATCCCTAAAAAAAGAACCTGTAACAAAGTTACACCCATAAACATTGCGACGAAAAAGAATGTGATAGTCGTCTTTTCCAATTTCACCATAGAAGATACAATAGTAAAAAAAGTAATAGCAAGCGATGGAATAATAATCACCATAAGCATATAAAACATAATAATAGGATTCAGCCTTGCTCCATAGCTTTGAACCTGAATCACCTGCTCCTTGTTCAGTGTCTCAATTCCCTCTCTAATAACCGTGGACATATCACTTCCTGATCTCATCCCATTGCTCAACTGCCACAGCACTCTTCGAAAATAGAGAGAACTATTTCTATTCCCAAGCTCATCAAGCACCGCGATTTGTGGCCGCCCCGTATTCATTTCTTTTATTGCAATTACAAATTCCCTGCTTACTTCCCCATAATCCCCTTTCGAGATATTATTCAAAATATCAAAAAGAGGCACCCCTGAATTCAACTGCACGAGCATATCCTGCATCGCAGGGATAAGATTTCTTTCAATATCCCTTGTTTTTCTTAAAGCATACGCTTTAGGATAGCTTATTTGCCTAAAAAATACAAAAATCAGGAGAGCAAAAGGAAGGACCGGCGCAAGTGGATAAAAGTCCTTAATGAAAAAAAGAAAGAGAGCAGCTGAAAGAACTGAAGAGAAAATGAAGACAAAAAGCGCTGTCCTGTAGCAAATTGCAAGATATTCCTCCTTCGTGATATTGACAGTAGCAGACTTCAGTTGCATCTCAAGAGATTTAAAGCTCTTTCTCTTGATGCGAATTGCTTTGCGAAAAGGTCTCGACTTTCTTTTCAAATCTTCTAAAGGGAGAAGGGTAA
>CAYJRI010000029.1:4481-9359 GCA_964372435.1 Candidatus Woesearchaeota archaeon
TAAATTTCATGAGCGGTAAGGAAGCAGTTATTTCAAAATACTTTGAGGATCATTCCTCTTGAGAGCATCGGTTAACATCTTTTCATTCATATAATACAAACTAAATACTTTGCCCATCTCATACAGCGATCGAATATTATGTTTAATAAGCCATTGAAGAATACTTTTCTTCCTCTCCAAATCCCTTGCAAGCTCTTTCTCTTCCATACCGGTATGCCTGCTTAAATCTTCAAAGAATCTCACGCTCTCTGCATGCTCGGCAATTTCGTCCTTTTCTGGAATCCAGCGATGAAGAATATTTGCATTCACTTCATCTTTTCCAAGAACAAATTCAGCCACCTGATACACTCTCCTAATACCTCTCCTCCTATCTCGGAACATTACAACATTAAGATTCACTGCTTTCAGTAGATTCGGAGGAATGCTGATAGGGGGGTTTGTTAATCTCTGAATCGTTTCAGCAGCAGTGTCAGCATGTACCGTTGAGTAAACACTGTGCCCTGTGTGCATTGCCTCAAATAATACTTCAGCTTCTTTCTGCCTTCTCATTTCTCCTAGCACAATTCGATCAGGCCTCATTCTCAAGCTGTTGACAAGCAGATCAAGCATGCTCACTTCCCCCTTCCCCTCTGCATTTGGCGTCCTTGTTATCAACGGTCTCCAATAAAGAAACTCTGGTAATACTAATTCACTCGTATCCTCAATACTAATCACCTGATGATTCGGAGGAATAAAAGGCATGCATGCATTCAAAAAAGAAGTTTTTCCTGATCCAGTCCCTCCAGAAAAAATAACATTCATCTCATACTCAATAGCCAGCCAAATTAAGGCAGCCACATCAATGTTGCAGGTCTTATTATTAATGAGGTCAATAATAGTCCAAGGATCCCGCGCAAATTTTCTAATAGTGATCGTATTGCCCTTCGTCGAAATAGGATAGAGCACAGCATTTGCGCGATCTCCTGTTACTAAATGCGCATCTAATAACGGAGTAAGAACGCTAATCTGCCTTCCAACTCTCCTTGCAATAATATTCGCATAATTATTAATTTCATCTTCAGTCCTCATTTTCAAGTTCGTAACTAACCATCCGTACTTCTTATGATAAACCCTGATAGGTTCCTTGATACTGTTGATAACAATCTCTTCAAGCAGAGGATCATTGATTAAGAATTCAACCTTCCCCAAACCAAGCATTTCTTGAAGCAGATGCCCTATTAAAAATTCCTCAGCTTCACTTTTTACATGGGGCAGCTTCTCTTCAATAAGCTTCCTTGCAGTCTCAACAAATCTCCCCTTCAGCACATTGATAGATCCTTTATCCAGCGCCTCACCAACATTAAATGCCACTTCAGTCAACATCTCTTTCCTGATCTCGTCCAATAAC
The DNA here is from genome assembly GCA_964372435.1 of Candidatus Woesearchaeota archaeon. Taxonomy (GTDB): domain Archaea; phylum Nanobdellota; class Nanobdellia; order Pacearchaeales; family GW2011-AR1; genus CAYJRI01. The sequence continues at coordinate 5,869 of CAYJRI010000029.1, forward strand.
GCAAGTGTAGGTGCCTGCACCTCTGGCAGAGAAAGCTGATACAAAATTCCAGATGCTTCTCTCACAATCTTGATTTCAACAGAAGCTTTATCCACCTCAATTTTATATTTCTCCAAAATTCCCTCCGAAGAAGTTACTTTAGGAACAATCACGGGCCCTGAAGGAATCACTTTATCATCTGTTCTCTTCTTCTGTATCTCACGTACACGTGAATGTGATCTGCCAGCCACATCTTTCAAGTGATGTTTGCTGCTACTCTGCAATCTTCTTTTCAAAGCTGCAAGATTTTCTTTCAACCTTTTATTGATTTTTACTTTTCTCTTCATGCTTCCTCCCTTACAACAAGTTCAGGCTCTGCAAAAACCCGATAACGAATCTCAGCCAATTCATGAGATTCAAGGATCTTGCTCCATTCCAACGCTTTTTCTTTATCAATTTTAAAGGTTTCAGCAATCACTGACATCTTCAAATTTCCTTTCTTCTGCAAAGTAGCATAGAGCACATCAATATCAGTAAATGCTTTTTTCAGCGCTTTTGTCTCTTCAACAGGAGCTTTTTGAACTACAGGAGCTGGTAATTGCCGATGATACATCTTAGCAACAATAAACACCCCAAAGATAATGCCCCACTGCACTATAAAGGCGATAGCTTGAAATCGAAAAGAGGAAAGGTCTTGCATAAAGAGAGTAAAGATATCCTTCCGAATGCGATACTCAACAAGAAATGAAGCAATATTGCCGAACAGGAGAATCAGGGCAAAAATCAGGAGAAGACCTCTTAGCGGTATTTCACTCTTCTCGCTTTTTTGAGAAATACTCTTCCCCATGCCTCGTTTTTTGCCAATATTTATAAACCTCTTCACCTTACTGAGGGTAATTTGTTTTATAAACCTTACGAAAACAAAAAGGGGACATGGAAAGGAAAAGTCAAAGCAGTCTTGAATATATTATCACCGTGGGATTCGTGACCTTTGTCGTAATCTCTGTTATTATCATTGCCTACCTGTATACAGGTATTCTAAGAAACAGAATCAGAGAAAACCAAATCGAGTCATTTGCCAACAAGCTGATATCCTCAGCAGAGTCTGTGTTCTACGCAGGAGAGCCATCGAAAAAGACCGTAGATATCTTCCTGCCAGCAGGTGTGAATAGCATAGCCATCAATAACTATATCCTCCTGATGAATTACTCTGCCGGAGCACAAAATAATGTCCGAGCCTATGATTCCAAAGTGAATATTACCGGAACGATCAATCCTGGACCAGGAATCAAGCGTCTGATCCTTGAGGCCAAAGCAAACTATGTGGATATTCATCAATAAAAAAGGGCAGACCGCGGTAGAGTTCATGATTATCGTAGGAGTAATTACCGCATTCTTTCTCGCATTCCTCATCGCTCTCACAGGAAACCTCTCAGATCTGAATAAAAAAAAGGGATCTCTTCTTTTGAAAGAACTTGCCGTCCAGGTGCAGACAGAAATCAACATTGCAAGCAGGTCAAGCGAGGGCTACTACCGAGAATTTAGAATCCCTCTCAATCTTGAAGGGAAAGCCTACGAAATCAATATCACTGATGCTTGGGTGTACATCAGAACAACTCAAAATGCACTCTCCTTGAGTGTAGAAGAAGTCCAAGGCGATGTAAAAAAAGGTATCAACACCATAAGAAAAAATAATGGAATCATTTATCTGAATCAATAAGATGAAACTTTCAAGTAAAGAGCTTCAAGAAATATTAAGCAATTGGAATATAGGAGAGGTATTACGTTACAGTAATGCGGAAAAAGGTGAAGTCAATCATAACTGGATTGTTAAAACGAAGAGGGGCAAATTTGTTTTAAGAAAGGTATCAAAATACAAGCAAGTGAAGGACTTGAATTTTGAATTTACCTATCTCAATTATCTTAAAAATAAAGGATTCCCCTATAGAATTCCAACGCCCTTTTTAACCGTACATAAAAGATATTATATGAGTCATAAAAATTTAATGTTCTGGCTCTATAAATTCATTGAAGGAAAGATAATAGAGAAATTTAGGAATAAAGAACTTGCACAAGTGGCAAAGATGATGGCTCAATATCATAAGATCATAGAGAGCATAAAGCTCTATAACGGAAAACCAAAAGCCGAGGATATGATGAAGAATGTTGTGGCAAAAGAATTAAGATTATTTCAAAAGAGAATTTTAAAAGCAAAAATAAAAAAACCATTCGAAAAAATCTTTATGAAAGAGTCAGAAATTTTAATGAGTATCTTAAAGAGACTAGATACAAAAGAGTATTCAAAATTAAAAAAATATCCTATTCATAGAGACTTAAACCCTGAGAACTTACTATGGAAAAATGGAAAGTTAACAGGAATTATTGATTTCGATAATGTTAGCCAGATAAATGACGCCTGTATCAAAGACGTTGCTATTACTCTGCAATATGCCTGCAGCGGCAAAGAGCATAAGCTGAATGTAGGAAGAGCAAGATTTTTCATAAGAGCATATAAAAAACATAGAGCAATAAGTAATAAAGAAATCGCGCTCATTCCATCCATCATCATTGCCGGATTCATTGAAGATTTTAGTTATTGCTATTGGATGGTCATCAACGACTCAAAAAGAGCAAAGCCCAACAGGCTAAAAAGATACAGCAATACGGCAAAATGGTACTACGAAAATCTGGAGAAAATCTCTCGAGAACTTAAAAAATGAAAACAAAAGAAGAAATAGAAGCAAAAAATACCTATAACGCTATTGCAGAGGATTACCATAAACATAGAAATAAAACACATCCTCAAGGCTGGTTTTTTAATGAAATGCTAGAAATGCCTGCAACTTTAGAATTACTAGGAAGTACTAAAGGAAAAAAGATTCTTGATTGGGGGTGTGGAAGTGGAATTTACGCAAAACTATTAACTAAGAAAGGGGCTAAGGTCAAAGGGTTTGATATTTCTGAAGAAATGATAAAAATTGCAAAAAGAGATAATCCTGAACTTGATTTAAGAGTTGGTTCTGGATTAAAAATTCCATTTAAAGAAAAATTTGATGCCGTAATAGCCTCTTTAGCAATACATTATGTAAAAGAATATGATGAGGTATTCAAAGAAGTATCAAGGGTATTAAAAGATGGAGGTTATTTTGTTTTTTCTATTGGTAATCCTGTTGCAGAATCTCACCGAAAAATAAAGTGTGGAAAAAGAAAAATATCTGTTTTAGATAATTATTTTAAAGAAGGGAAAATATATAATACTTGGAGAGTAAGCGGAAAAAAAATTAAAGTCTATTCTTATCATAAGACTTATGAAACAATTATTGACACAATTCTGAAAAATGGTTTTGAGATAGTCGGCTATAAAGATGCTTATCCTATTAAAAAAGCTAAAAGACTATTTCCAGAATTTTATGACGAATATACTAGAGTTCCTTTCTTTTGTGTATGGAAGGTAAAGAAAAAATGAATTACCCCGCCCTAAAGGGCGAGGTATCTAATAACTAAAAAACAAA
>CAYJRI010000030.1:0-9070 GCA_964372435.1 Candidatus Woesearchaeota archaeon
GTGAAGTTGAATATGAACATGCCTTTGCAAGCATATTTTAGGATTAATGCGTCGAATATGGGACAATTTGAAAGGACATTGATTATTGCAGATGAAGATGCTGAAGTAAGTTATGTTGAGGGATGCAGTGCACCGATTTATTCAAAGCAATCTTTGCATGCTGCTGTGGTTGAGGTTGTTGCTTTGCCTCGGGCAAAGGTGCGTTACACGACCGTGCAGAATTGGAGTTCTGACGTCTATAATTTGGTGACGAAGAGAGCTGTTGCGCATGAAAATGCAACTGTTGAATGGATTGATTGTAATTTAGGCTGTCTAGTTAAAGATACTAAGATTTTTTGTAATAACGATATTAAAGATATTTCTGAAATTAATGTTGGAGATAATGTTTATTCTCTTGATCAAAATTTCCAGATCGTTTCTCAGGTTGTTAAAGGAAAAAAGGAAAATCCACTTTCTGATATCTATAAAATAAAGACTGTAAATCGCAGGGAAATTGTAGGCACACCTAACCATCCTGTTTTGGTTATGAGAAAGAAAGGAAAAACAAGCCATTTAGGCTGGATACCTTTAATTCAAATAGAAGAAGGCGATCTGATAGGATTTGTTGGACAATTTCCAGATAAAGGAGAAAGTTTTAGGATTCATTTTGAAAGTAAACCGCGAACTAAAAGTCGAATAATTTATCCGCAAGAATCTAACGAAGAACTTTTATGGTTACTGGGTTTTTTTATCGGCGATGGTTTCTTTGATAAATCAAGAGTTTGTTTTGCTGTTCCAGAAAAGGATAAATCTTATGGCAAGGTTAAAGAACTGATTAAGAAGCTTTTTGGAATGGATGCCAAGCTTCACCACATTACCTTGAGAGTCAATTCCTTGAATCTGAAAGAATTTTTTAGAGAATTAGGACTTAGCGGCAATGCTCGTACAAAGAGAATACCTAAATGGATTTTTAGATTACCCCCATCGCAAAAAATAGCGTTTCTTGAAGGATATATTGCAGCTGATGGGCATAGAAGGAAGGGCCATAAAAACTTGAGTGTAGCAAGTGTAAATAAAGAGTTATTGAAGGATACCAAAATATTAGCGATTTCTTGTGGCTTGAATCCCACGAAAATCAGTAAATGGACTCGAAGAGAGAAAAAGCATCTTGGAAAAGAGGAGAAGGAATATTCACATTATATGCTTTACTTCGGCGAGGAGAAATATGAATTGCCTCTTTATTTTTCACCTTTCTCAGGCAGAGAAGATATGGGCAAAGAAATTACCTATGATATTGAAGTTGATGGAACACACAATTTTATTGCCAATGGTATTTTTGTCCATAACAGTGCGGTCACCATGAAATATCCTTCGGTCTATCTCCTAGGAAGAGGGGCAAAGGCTGATATGCTCTCCATAGCTTATGCAGGTAAGGGACAGCATCAAGATGCAGGAAGTAAATCTATCCATGCTGCTCCTGATACGAGTTCGAGAATTATATCAAAATCAGTAAGCAAAGATGGTGGAAGAACAACATTCAGGGCTTTGATTAAAGTTGACAAGGATGCTGAAAACTGTAAGATTACAAGTCAATGTGATGCTTTGATTTTAGATGAAAATTCAAGAAGCGATACTGTTCCCACGATAGAGATTGAAAATGATTCTGCAAGTATGACGCATGAAGCAAGTGTTGGCAAGGTGGGAGAGGATCAACTCTTTTACCTTCAATCAAGAGGTTTGAGTGAGGATGAGGCAAGGGCAATGATTATTCTTGGTTTTATTAATCCAGTTGCCAAAACCTTGCCTTTGGAATATGCCATAGAGTTGAACAAGTTGATTGAGATAGAGATGATTGGTTCTGTGGGATGATTTTATTCTTTTTATCAAATGAAATACAAAAAGTTATCTGAATTCCAAGCAAAACAGAAAGAAATCTTAGCTCAGCTTCCCTCTCTTTCCTCTAGGTTCATTGATCTTTCCAAGATAGGCTTTGAGGGAGAGAACAAGGGAAGAGTGAGCATGAAGATGAGTGAGAAAGAAGGCATAAAGGTGGAGGAATTGAAGCAAGCTCTTCAGCGAGATCCTTCTCTTTTAAGATATTTCAATGATCATGCTTTTGACAAGGCATTAGTTCATAATCATGCTTATTTTCACGCTGGAAAATATGTAGTTATAGAAAAAGATGGAGATTATGAACTTACTTTAGAAGGAAATGGAAATAATGTTGTGAAAAATGTTTTCATAGTTAAAAAAGGAGTAAAATGCACTCTTTTCTGCAGGATTCTTGGTAGTGGAGAGATCAATATTGCAGATGTGATTTATGTTGAACAGGGAGGAGAGTGTAAATTTGGGTTCTTCAATGGATTTCAGGGAGTTCTTTCTGGTTTTAATCAGGGTTTTGTAGAAGCTCGTGGAAGATTGGACTTGTATGATGCACAGATGAACTCGGGTGTTACGAGAATGTACCTTGAAAACCATTTTCTTGAAAATAATGCATCGGGAAATATCTTTAATGTTTACAGCTGCAGGGGTGAAATGGAATTGCATTTCCAGATTTATTGCAAAGCAAAAGGAAATAAGAGCTTAGCCTTGTCAAAGGGAATTGTTCTTGGAAATGGCAGGGTATATTTCGAAGGATATGCTCATATTGATAAAAATGCTGATGGCGCAGACATTTTTGTGGGAGAGCATGCCATGGTCATGCATAAGGGAGCGAAGGCAAATTTAGTTCCTCATTTGGAGATAGAGAATAATAATGTTAAGGCAGGACATGCTGCTTCTGTTCAGCAGTTTGATGAAGAAAAACTCTTCTATATGCAGTCACGAGGACTTTCTGAAGAGGAGTGTAAGAAATTATTGATTGAAGGTTTTCTTTACTCTGTTGTTGAGAAAATGGAAATTCCTCTTCTTCAAGCGGAAATTAAAAAACTCTTATAAAATGATACAGAAAATTGCCTTATTGAGTGAATTTCAAGAAGAACATATTATCTCAAAAAAAATTGATGGCAGAAAAATTGCTCTTGTCAAAATTAAGGAGCAGATTTTTGCATTTGACGATGAATGTACCCATGAGCACTATCCATTACGAACAGGGATCATCGAGGAGAATGCTGAAGGGCCTTCCATTGAATGTATCCATCATGGCACACGGTTTTCTTTGAGAGATGGGAAGGTTTTGGCCTTACCTGCGACTCGTCCGTTGAGAGTGTACACTACTGAAATTAAAAGCGAAGAGGTTTGGGTGGATCTATGATGAACTGCAAGAAAGATTTTCCTCTTCTTCAAAGGAAAATTCATGGCAGAAATTTAATATACTTAAATTCAGCAGCCACCTCACAAAAACCAAGGGTTGTGATTGGTTCCTTAAAGAGGTATTATGAAGAATACAACTCAAATGTCCACAGAGGCAACGATTTTATGAGCTTTGAGACGACAAGGCAGTATGATCTCGCTAGAGAAAAAGTTGCAAGGTTTATTGGAGCTGAAAGTGAGGAGATTGTTTTTACGAAGAGCACAACAGAATCCATTAATTTATTGACGTATTCCCTAGGACAAGAATTAAATAAAGGAGACGAGATCATTTTAACTGTGATGGAGCACCACTCTAATATTGTTCCTTGGCAACAGCTGCAGAAAAGGGGGGTGCATTTGAGATATGTTGATATAGACGATGAAGGAAGATTAAAGATTGATGAGTTGAGGAAGTTGATTCATTCCAAGACGAAATTGATTTCTCTCACTTATGTTTCTAATGTTCTTGGAACCATAAATCCTGTAAAAGAAATATGCGAGATTGCGCATGAGAACGGAGTTAGAGTTATTGTTGATGGGGCTCAGGCTGTTCCTCATTTTTCTGTGAATGTGGAAAAGCTAGGATGTGACTTTCTTGCATTTTCAGGGCATAAAATGCTTGCCCCGATGGGAATAGGAATTCTTTATGGAAGAAAAGAGTTTCTTCAGAAGATGCAGCCTTTTCTCTACGGAGGAGACATGATTAAAGAAGTTTCCTTGGAGGAGACTAGTTTTGCAGAACTTCCAAGGAAGTTTGAGGCAGGCACACAGAATGTTGGAGCTGCTGTTTGTCTAGGAGTAGCAATTGATTATCTCCAGAAGATCGGCATGGAAAATATTCAGAAACATGAAAAAATATTATTGAAATATGCTCTAGAAAAATTACAAAAAATGAAGGGAATTACCGTTTATGGACCTAGGAATATTGTACTCCGTTCTGGAGTTATCTCATTTAATCTTGGGGATATTCATGCACATGATGTTGCTGAATTTCTTGGTAGTAAAGGTATTGCTGTGAGGGCAGGACATATGTGCTGCCAGCCTCTTATGAAGAGGATGGGGATTTCCTCCTGTGTGCGAGTAAGTTTTTCTCTTTATAGTGCAAAAGATGATATTGATGCATTTTTAAATGCTCTTGAAGAATGTAGAAGGTTTTTTAGAATACGATGACAGAACTCAATGATCTATACAACGATTTTATATTAGAACTTTACCGAAATCCGGTGAATAAAGGAATATTAGAACATGTAGACGCTTCATACAAGGATGTGAATCCTTTTTGCGGAGATGTTATCGAGATCTTTATTAAGATTGATCATGGGAATATTTATGATGTGGGATTTTTAGGCGAGGGATGTGCTCTTAGTCAGGCAGCTTCTTCTTTGCTGACTGAGATGGTGAAAGGAAAGGAAGTTGAGGAGGTTTTGAAGATGGGAATTGACGATCTCTTACAGGAAATGCATCTTCTTCAATTAAAGGAGAATCCTGCTCGCATCAAATGTGTTGCTCTTTCTTTAAAAGTGCTGAAGATGGCTCTCTTTCAGTATCTTGGGAAAACACAGGATATTACCTGGAAGGAAGTCGTTGATTGACGTATGCTTTTCCTTATCAGACCGAGCTATATACCAAAGCTCTATCTTTTCAGGCATATTTTATCTTCGATGAAACGTGGAAAATCCTCAAAAGGAAAGAAAAAAAGAAAATGGGCGAGATTGACGAAGAAAAGTTGTATTTTGAAATTCCAACATGGATAAAGATCATTCAATCATCCAAGATGCTATGAAGAGCAATCAAGATAAAGAATAATTACGATTGATATCTCTCTTTATGTGTCGCAAGGTACCTTCTAAAAAAATATTGAACAAATCCTTCTTCATCTTTTGTTAAAGCCTTATAATATGATCTTCTCTTGGTATATTCAATAATAAGCATAGGGTATCCGTGATGCCATAAGACGTGATTGATCAGTAGTCTTCCAATTCGCCCATTCCCATCTCCGAAAGGATGGATCTTTTCAAAACGATAATGGGCTCTTGCCGCTAATTCAACAAGCGGGATTTCTTTATTATCGAGAAAATGAAGAAATTTTTTTATTAATTTTCCTACATCCTGCCAATCTGGTGCGCGATAATTGCCGACTTTAACTGAATAGTCGCGGAATCTTCCGGCAATATCAGGTTTTGTTTCCCCAAATATCTCTTTATGCCAGGTTAAAAGAATTTCTTTTGTTATTTTTTCCTTTTTGTTCAGCATTTTCAAGAAAACTTTAGCGTGCGCTTCTGTTTCTTTAATATCCCTTAAAGGTTTATTTGGAGCAACATGATCTTCAAGAATTTCTCTTGTTTCTTCAAGAGTTATTGTAGAGCCTTCAATAGCATTAGTGTTGTAGGTGAAGGCAATAGCTATATTCTGTTTTTCTTTTTCTTTTATTGAGGGGGGAAGAGCATTCCATTCTTTTTGGAAATGTTTCTTTATTTCTTGAAGTTTCTTTGAGACATATTTGAAGAAATCTTTTTTAAGCTCTTTTTTTATTTCCTCAATATTTTTGGGCACTTCTGATCCTAAATATTTCTCCTTTGTTATAACTCTTCCCTCTTTTCTATAGGAGTATTGCAAATAGTAATAACCTTTATTCCCTTTCTTTCTTTGTATAACTCTCATCCCGGTAGTACCATGACAAGCTATTTAAATTTATCGTTTAGGCTAAAAATGTAATGGTAGTATCTAATTTATTTGGAATGCATCTCTTTAACATTCTGTTCTTTTAGGATAATTATGAATATCTATGCTTTGTTTCATGTTCTTTCTAGGAGTAGTTTTTTTATAAACAAGTTCGTGACAGAATTTGTACACTTTTGTGTACAACTCATGTTTTCCCTTCTTAAAAAGGGGGGGCCACTACAATTCTAGTTTAATGGCCCCGACTGTTCGAATTTCCATTTCTTTTCTTTGCTAAATTTTGTGAAATGGAAATCCTCAGGATTTGAAGGTTCAAATCCCTACAAAATATAAAATGGCCCCGACGGGATTTGAACCCGCGACACCTGGCTTGCTTCTCCATTGAATTATAGTTTTCTTTGGGCAGCTGCCTCTCCTCTATGGAAAGGTGCTTAAAAGGCCAGTACTCTGAACCGGGCTGAGCTACGGAGCCGTATTTTTTTGAGGTATTGATAGTTTAAAAGGTTTGGGATTTTTCAAGCGTAAAGTATCTTTTGAAGGATAGAAATATTAAAAAAGGCTTGTTGAGAGAAAGAAGTATGGCTTTATTTCGAGAAGAGGTTGAAAGTAACAAGGGGTGTGCTGTTATTCTTGCTGGTTCCGGGAGCGATGAACCTCATATTGATAAGATTGCGAAATCATTGCAGAGTTATGGAGTGCCTTTTGAAGTGCGCGTGATGTCGGCACATAAACAAGGGGAATATCTGCCAGGATTACTCGATGAGTATGACGCTATGCAAGGAGGCCTGGTGTATATTGCTGTAGCGGGAGGGATTGATGCTTTGTCAGGGGTTACTTCTTTCCGATCTTGGAGGCCTACAATAAGCTGCCCTCCCGAATACCCTGAAATTAATGAAAGTTGCCTCATAAATCCTCCGGGAAGTTCTAATGCTTATATTAGAAGACCTGAAGATGTAGGAAGACTTGTTGCACAGATCTTTGCACATCAAAACTCTATGTATCGGGAAAAACTTAGTTCAGGTATCAGTACTAAAAAGGCAAAATTAGAAGAAGATGATGCAAGGCTACTGGAGAAGTATGCTGGAGGTGTGTAATGGGAAGTGTAAAAGATCTTCGTGTTGTGAAGGCAGCAATGGACGATGCTCTAGGAGAAGGCATTTTTACTTTTTCTGACAGGTATTCGGTATTTGATTGGGGAGAAATGCCTGATCTTATTCCAGGAAAGGGTGCTGCATTGTGTATGATGGCTGCTTGGAATTTTGAACAATTCAAAAGATATTTGGAAATCCCAACTCATTATCTTGGGATTGTGGATAGTGAAAGAAATTTGACCACAACTGATCGCTTGAAAGCTTCTTCGAATATAATGGTCGTAAGTTTGTCGAGAGTTATTAAGCCGAAGTTCGTCGATGGAGAGTATGATTATAGTGAATTTATAGAAGGAAGAGGAGAGCTTGATAATTTTGTTGTTCCACTTGAGGTTATTTATCGTCGTGGTGCTCCAAAGGGAAGTTCTCTGTTTAAAACTATTGATGCGTTAGAAAGAGAAGGGAAGCATCATGAACTTGCAACATTGCTGGGAAACTATGGCTTGGTTGAGAAGCCAGAGCCAGGACAATTGTTTCCGAAGACCGGATATGATTTTACTACGAAGTTTGAATCTACTGATAGAAGATTGAGCGAGCAGGGCGCGCATTATATTTCTGGTCTTTCTACTAGAGAATTTGGTCAATTGGGGGATCTTCGAGATGCTGTTGTTGATTTGGTGGCTTTACATGCGCATTCAGTAGGTCTTATCGACTTTGATGGGAAGCATGAATATCGCTTTTTTGGAGGTGTTGTGAGTTTGGCTGATGTTGCAGGGACTTTTGATGAAAATCGATTTATGATTTCATTAGATGGAAGGCAAGTGCAGGTAAGCAAGGAATTTTTAAGACAGTATCACAAAACACATCAACCTGATTGGTATGAAGCTGTTGAAAAGGCAAAGGTCGAGGCTTTTCGAAGAGGAATTGCCGACTGGAAATCTCTTGTTCAGGTACAGCCGCAGCATTTGGATTCACGACTTGTTGCTTTGGTGGGAGAAATGTATCAAGCAGGAAGTGATCGTTATACCGGACTTAATGTCTTTAAGGTACGGCCCTTGGAAAAAGTGATGGAAGATCTTATGCCTTATATGGAGGCTGTTTAACATGGGACTTGAAGCATTAACAGCAATGGAATATCCTGGGAGGTTTATTATTGTTGGAAGAAGTCCTGATGATGAATCTGTCGTCATCTATGGAATTACAGGAAGAAGTAGCTCAAGTAAATCGAGAAAACTTGTTGAAAGCGAGAAAACTCATACAATCCAAACCCAAGTTACTGATCCTAAAGAATTAGAAAAAGGAAGTGCTGCTTTACTCTTATATCCTGCTATTGCATTTTATCAGGGAGGTATTGTTGCAAGTAATGGTGCTCAAACGAAACTTTTGTATTCTGCATTGAAGAGATTAGATACTGAATCAGGACAAAGAAAACTTGGCGGGATACAGTACACCCTTCGTCCTGATGAAAAATTTATTCTTTCTGAGATCGTTATGAAAGATGCAATGAAAGAACCTGTTTGGGAATATGACTTTCAACACGATCGCTGGATTGATCTTACAAGTTTTGAGCCCGATGAACCAAATGATACTCCAAGAATTAATCTTGCCTTATTAGCAGGTACAACGTGTTTTCATATTGTGCGAAACAGGAACGGAAAACCAGTTTCAGAAAGATATGTTTTTCCGTTGGAGCAATGGAAAGGACATCTTCTTGCAACCTATACCGGAGAAAACAAAGACCCTCTTCCTAGTTTTAAAGGTGAACCTATTCCTGTGAACATCTCATGGGCATCTCCTGAAGATGCTGTGGACTCAGTATATAAAATGCTGCATCCATATTATAGAGTTGCTGTAAGTGCTGTTTTTATGGGCAGAGCTCATACCGATATTGCAATCAAGAACAGGAGCGAAGATGAGAGGCACTGACGTTACTGATTTCAAGAGAATGTATTGGACTCATAGCGGTGAGTTTCCCGACGAGTTAACGATTTCTCTTGAAAAAGAAACTGATTTGCGCTATGGAGAGAATCCAA
>CAYJRI010000031.1:0-8735 GCA_964372435.1 Candidatus Woesearchaeota archaeon
TATGTTCTTGGGGCATCTTTGGTCGTATTCCACCCTGGATATTATGGGAAACTTGGGAAGGAGGAGACTTTCTCACGAGTGAAGAATGCTATTTTGGATATGCTTGATATGAAGAAGAAAGAGGGATGGGAGTGCGGATTGGCTGCAGAGACTATGGGGAAAGTGAATGTGTTTGGAGATCTTGATGAAATTTTGAGGCTTGTGAAGGGGACTGGGTGTGAGTTTTGCGTCGATTTTGCGCATCTGCTTGCGCGTTCGCAAGGAAAAATGAAGTATGGCGAGATGTATGATGCTGTCTCCTCCTGGAAGAAACTGCATTGCCATTTTTCCGGGATTCATTATGGAGAGAAGGGAGAGAGGAATCATCTTGTTACTCCAGAGGCTGAGTTGAGAAAATTATTGTCTGTCTTGCCGAGGAATAAGGATATTACCATTATTAATGAGAGTCCGATGCCTGTTGAAGATTCTGTGAAGGCTTTAAGGATCTGGGAGAAGATGAAGTAATGTATATAAAGCAGTATTTCTTTATTCCTTGGAAAATTTGGGAGAAGATGAAGTAATGTATATAAAGCAGTATTTCTTTATTCCTTGGAAAAAGAGTTGAAAAAATGCTCGCTAGGAATAAAAAAGCATTGAAGCACGTTGATGCTATTATCCGTCAATTTCAGCAAAAGATTTTGTATGGTTTAGAGGCGAAGTTACCTCAATTCAGGAGAGATTTTGATCATATTGTTGTTCTTGGGATGGGGGGAAGTGCGCTGGCTGGAGAGTTGTTGAGAGATTTGTATGAAGAGAAGCCTGTGTTTGTTGTGCGTGGCTATGAGTTGCCTGCATTTGTTGGGAAGAGGAGTTTGGTTTTGGCTGTGAGCTATTCTGGGAATACTGGGGAGACTTTGGCTTTGTATCGTGAGGCAAAGAGGAGAGGATGTCAGATTGTTTCACTTGCTTCTGGAGGTTCTCTTGAGAAGCTCTGTGGAGGAAAAAATTTTGTTCTTCTTTTTTCTGGATTACAGCCAAGAGATGCTTTGCCATCGATGCTGATTATTTTGCTGAGAATTGTGGGAGTTCATGTGGAGAAGGAGGGTTTATTATCGATTGTGCAGGAAATGGCAGAGAAAGATTTGCGCAGCTTTCTGGGGAAGCTTGAGGGAAAGATTCCTGTTGTCTATGGATGTAGCGAGAGGTATCAGGGTTTAGCATTGTGCTGGAAAAGCATGTTTAATGAAAATGGCAAGATTCTTTGTCATGCCGGAGTTTTTTCTGAGGTGAATCACAACGAAATCGAAGCAAGGAATTTTGATAAGTTTTTTTTTCTTTTGCTTGATGATCCTTCGGTGAAAGGGCAGTTGAGAAAGCAAGTTGTTTTTGCAGATCATGTATTTCACTTTCATCGTTTTGTCTTGAAGGGAGATTCTCTTCTTCAGAGAGTGATGTATGGTTTGTTTGCCGGAGGTTATGTTACCAAGGCGTATGCTTTGATGAAAGGAGTTGATTCTTCTCGTGTTGAAAGAATTGAGGAATTGAAGAGCTCTTTGAAATGAAGAAGTATGTTGGTGTTGATGTTGGGGGAACTTTTGTGAGAGCTGGGCTTTTTCATGGGGAGAAGATGGAGGAGGTTGTTGAGGAATTTACGGCAAAAAAAGGGGTTGAGGTTGTTGAGCAAATTCTTGCTATGGCGGGTGCTTTGGGTAGTGATCTTGCTGGAGTTGGCGTTGGATTGCCTGGGCCTTTGGATTCTCGAGGGATATGGAAGAGTGCGCCGAATATTCCTGGTGTTCAGAATATTTTTGTGGAGCGAATTTTGAAGAGGAAGCTGAGGACGAGGATTGTGATTGAGAACGATGCTGCTTGTGCTGCGTTGGCTGAAGCTCATGTGCGGAGGTTGCGTGAAATGATGTATGTGAATCTGGGGACAGGTGTGGGTGTTGGGATTATTTTAGATGGGAAAATTTTTCATACACGGGGAGGAAATGTTGAGGCAGGGCATCTTGCTCTCGGAGAAGAGAGGAGATGTGGTGCAGGGCATGTTGGATGCTGGGAGGCTTTTTCTTCAGGGAAATCTATCTTAAAGATGGCAAAGGAGGAGTCTCTTCCTTCTGAAATGCGCCTTCTTTTGGAAAAGGCAAGGAGAGGAGAGAGAAAAGTGTTGGAGCTTTTTGCCTTTGCTGGATCTTATGCAGGAAGAGGTATTGCTTCGTTGACGAATATTTTTCGCATTCCTGAAGTTGTTCTTGGAGGAAGTGTTGCAGAGGCATATCCCTTTATGAGAAAAGCAATACTTACAACACTAAGGGAAAGGACATTTGAGGTTCCTCGGATTTCTTTGAAGAAGCTGAAGTATCCTGGGTTGATGGGTGCGAGGATGCTGATTGCTGATGTTGTTGAGAAATAGCGTTTGGAGTTCGTGAAGATTGTTCTTAGGAAAAAAGCGATAGTGCATAAAGGATGATTACTGACTCATGGTTTGAAGAGCTGTAAGGGGCATTTAATGAGATGTGAGTTGTTTCATCTTTTCTTCGAATTTGAGGACTGTTTCTACGAAGGCTGCGGATGACCAGGCGAGAGGACACGCTGATAAAGCCTCCCCGGTATAGGGATTGCATTGTTCTGCCAAGACACCTGTGGGCAGTGCCCTGTCAGCTGCCCAGAGAATGAGGGATTCTGCTTTTTTCATTTCTTCCCTGCTTTGAGAAGCTTTGATGTAATATTGTGCGAGCCACATTGTTGTGATAATCCATGGATTAGGGGAATCTCCTGGAACTTTCATGTAGTTGTCATTTTGATATCGCGTGATGCCTCCGATAGGTGCAGAGAGTTTTTCTGCGACTTGTTGCGCAAGGCTTTTGAGGAGAGGATCTTCGGGAGAGAGGAGGAACTCCATTAAGGCGTAGAGGGTGCTGGTGTCCATTTCCTCGTAGGGAACATATTCATTATCTTTTTTATGTATTCTTTTGATACAGACTCTTTTTTCAGGATCGCAAAGATGCTTCAGGGAGGCTTCTTTGATTTCTTCAGCTGCTTTTTCATATCTCTCTCCGTCATTTTTCTTGAGCAATGTTGCCATTTTTGCAGCGCTTTTTAATGCACCATAGACTGTGCATGTCGTAAAGGTGTGGATACCGAATTTTTCTTCCCAGAGGTTGTAGGATTCTTCCGGAAGGAGAGTTTTCTTATCGCGGAATTTTGCCATGAAATCAGCTGCAGGTTTTATCAGAGAAGGGTAGTATTTTTTCAGGATTGTCAGTTTTTTTGTTTTTTCGAAATATTGCTCTATGGCGTAGATCACGAGGGCTGTTTCGTCTTCTTGAATAGGCAGGCGGAGGGTTCCATGCTTGCTCCAGGAGTGCCAGGATGAGCCAAGAGAGTAGTCTGCATTGTACTTCTGGAGCATATAACCATCTTTTGTGATGATTTTTTCTGCGAAGGAGAAGAATTTTTCAGAAATATCGTGATAGCCTGCATTATCAAGGGCGAGGATGATAAAGGCGGCGTCTCTTGGCCAAACGTAACTGTAGGTGTCTTTGTTGAAGGCAAGGATGTCGGAGTCGAGAGAGGCGATAATCCCGCCATGCTGGCTGTCTGCATGCATTTTGATGATGGGAAGTGATTTTACATAGAGGTCATGGACTTGTTTTGGGAGGAAGAGTAATTTTTTTTTTTCTGCTTTTTTTATCCATTGCTGCCAATACTTTTTTGTCTCTTCGAGGAGCTTTTCCGGAGTTTTTTTGAGGAGCGAAGTTTTTTCCTGTATGACTTCTTGGTATTTTTTTCCGCAGGTGATGTAGTGGTAGAGCGTTGCTTCTTTTTCTGCAGGCAGATAGAGATGAAAGGCAATGGTTGCGTCTACAGAGCCGTGCTGAATCGGGTTTTTTGAGAGAAGACCGTCTTCTGCATCTCGGTAGGTGCCTTCCCATTCTTTGAAATGAGCGATGCCTACAGCATAATCATCAAAGCTTTTCCTCTGGTTGAGGCCTGAAATGAGGAAATAACGATTGCCTTTATAGAAGATGATGACCTGCTCTTTGGGATGGTAGTAGGCAGTATTGCCGATGTCGCTTCCTTCAATGCGGAAGTGCTGTGAGATAAAAAGGCGGATTTCCCTTTCCCGTTTTTCTTGATTGATGAGGGTGATTTTTTGGAGGAAGATGTTCTTATTATGAGCGACGGTGCAGGTGATTTTGATGCGCAATTGGAGGGATGGATTCTCGAATGAGATTTCTCCGATGCCATGCTCTTCAGCAAAAGATGGATTCCAGGCTTCGTTGAGCCAGTAGAGCTTTCCTTCAACCCATACTCCGATTTTGTATCCCTGCTCATCAATATGATTTTCTTGCCCTACATGGGGGAAGTAGAAATCTCGCAGACTCCCAGCTTTGTCGATGAGAGTTGTGAGGGTTCCATTGCCGAGGATAAGGGGTCTCATTTCTTTCCTGCGAGAACTTTTTGAACTTGTTTTGTTGCTTCTTGCCTGGATCTTGCTTTGCGCAATTGCTGTGCGAGTTTTTCTTCACCGAAGATGTCTTTGATCCAGTTCGCGAAGTCATTTTTCTCTTGATTTACGTGATAGCGATAGCTGTCATCATTCATATTTTCCAAGGCAACTTTGAGTTCCTGCAGATTTTTGAGCACTTTGCCGTCACAGACCCAGAAGAGATTCTCTGTTGGAGCTTCTTTCAGCATCATTTTTAACCTCCTTTGTTTTTATGTTGTGAATATTGTTAGAGTCTTTTATTCTTATTCTTAGATCGTTGAGGGCATTTATAAAGTTGATGAAAGCATCGTAGGGTGAATCAAAAGGGTTGAAGTATTTGTGGACATCTCCATCTGCGAACCACTTGGTGCACATGTAGTAAAAGTGGTCTGAAGTTTGCAGTTTCCTCCAGGTTTCGATCCATTGTTGATTTTGCGTTGCATTGATGGCTGGCTCAAGCTCGTAAAGTTTTTTGAGAGCATCTTGTTGCATGAGATTGCCTGTCCAAGCAGAGAGGTCTCTTTCTACATCTGCCCAGCTGATGAAGTGCGGAGAGTCAAATTCTCCTCTGGGTTCACTTTTGATAGCTTCGCTGGGGAGGATAAAGCTGTCGCCTTCTTTTTGGATTTGGCCGGGGAGGGCTTCTAGGAAGTGGAATATTCCTTTGTCTTCCCATTGATGTTCTCCAAAGGTTTCGTAGTCCATGAAGAGATTCACGAGAAAGCCATCTCCGTTGATGGCGTGAACCCAATGAGCGAATTTTTCAGCAGTGAGTGGATATTCTTTCCAACTTTTCTCAGAAAAACGGAAGGCAATGTCATCAGAGAGACGGTAGTTTTTAAGAAGGACTTTTATCTTTGCGTTGGGTGCTTTGTAGACATAATTGGGAGAGCGCCAGCCGAGGATGTGAGATGCTCCTTCTGCGAGAACTCCTTGGTAGCCTAGCTCTTCTAGATGTTGAGCGAGTTCATTGCTATAAATGAGTTCTGTGTTGCGAAAAACTATTGGCTTTTGCTTGAAGAGCTGGAGAATTTTTCTTCTATGGAGTTCTACTTGCGCGTTAAATTCTTTTTTTGAGTAGAGAAACGCTAGGGAGTGGTGATAGGTTTCGCTGAGGAACTCTACTTGTTTTGTTTCAGCAAGGGCTTTAAAAGAGTCAAGAACTTCTGGAGCATGGTGCTGGAATTGCTCGAGCGCTGTGCCTGTGATGGAGTAGGAGACTTTGAAAGAAGGATATTTCTGGAGGAGGGAGAGGATTTTTTGATTGGCTGGGAGGTAGCATTTCTGCGCTACTTTTTTGATGATTGATTGGTTTTTATGATCGTCAAAATAATTCTCTTGGCCTATGTCAAAGACAGAGTAATGTCTGAGACGAAGGGGCTGGTGGACTTGGAAGTAAAAACAAAGATTTACCATTTTTTCTCCTTTTTGCTTTTTTTTCGATGAGCCATCAAAAGATTTTGCTTTGCCATCTTTCCTCTTTTTTTTGACGAATCTTTAGAGCATTATGGTTTACCATTTTACTTCTCTCTCCTCTTTTTTTTGACGAATCTTTAGAGCATTATGGTTTACCATTTTACTTCTCTCTCCTCTTTTTTTTGACGAATCTTTAGAGCATTATGGTTTACCATGTTTCCTCCCTTGTTTGCGTTTCTCTTTGTATTAGGTTTTGGTAGATTGAGATGACTTTTTTTGCTGAAGCATCCCACGTGATTTTTCTGATTTCTTGTTGTGCGTTTTCTCGCAAGCAGGTATTAAGGGAGGAGTAGTTAAGGAGTGCGAGAATTTTGTTTGCAATTTCATGCGTATCCCAGAAATCGACTTTAAGACAATTTCTTATTACTTCTGAAACTCCAGCATTTTTTGAAACAATGACAGGGACATTGTAATTCATTGCTTCCAGGATGGTAAGGCCAAAGGGTTCTGAGACTGATGGGGCAACAAACACATCTGCCATGGCATAGATTTCTTTTACTTTTTCTCCTCTGAGAAATCCTGTAAAGAGGAGTTTGTCAGAGATGCCGAGCTGCGCTGCATGATGCATCATGCGATGCTGCATATCCCCTGAGCCTGCCATGATGAAGATGAGGTCTTCTCTTTGCTCGAGGGCTTTTTTTGCAGCTCCTATAAAGTATTCAGGACCTTTTTGCAGTGTAATCCGGCCAATGAAGAGAATGATCTTATGGTGTTTTTTGAGTGTATGAATTCTTTCAAGGAGAAGATCTTCAGGCTCTATGGCGTTATGGATGACTTCTATTTTTCCTTCTGGGATACAATATTCTTCAATAATTTTTCGCTTGGTGTAGTTGCTGACAGGAAAGATGGCGTCTGCTCTTTCCATTGCGTGCTTCTCTATATTCCAGACCCATTGGTTTCTTCCGTTGCCCCCTGTTCTGTCATGCTCTATTGAGTGTACATGAAGGACAAGAGGTTTTCCTGAGACTTCCTTTGCTGCGAGACCTGCCTGATAGGTCATCCAGTCATGGGCATGGATGATGTCGAAATCATATTCTCGAGCTATTTGTCTTGCGCATTCTGTATAGCGAAGGACTTCACCAAAGAGGTTTTTTCCGTAGATAGAGGAGGTTTGGGAGAACTCTTTTTTCTCAGAGAGATACGAGGGGGGGGTGGCATATTCTCGAAGTGATGAGCTGATGAGGATGGGCTTGATATTGAGGGGAATGAGTTTGAGAAAGCTATAGTTTTTCCCTGGATGATAGGGAAGAACAAGCAGAATTTCTACATTGTGCCGCGCTAATGCTTTTGCCAGTCCATAGCATGCAACACCTAATCCTCCATCATTCATGGGGGGGAATTCCCAACCAAACATTAATACGCGTATATGCATAATTTCACCGATTTTTCTGTTATTCCTTTGTTTTGGAGGGAGAAGGATGTTTTTAATGTTTGCGGTTTCTTTTTTGATGTCAGAATTGAAAACCACACACTTTAGTGTGTGGTAGTATCTTGGGTTGTCGGAAATCAGAGATTTCCGAGCACTCTCAGAAAGCAGAGCTTTCTGAAGTTTCAATTCTGAGCACTTCAAAAGCTTTGCTTTTGAGAGCTATCGGAAACTTCTGTTTCCGAAGTCCCAAAAACACATGCCTGTCACAAACCCAACCCTTTAGGGTTGGGTGGCATGTGTTTTTCTGATAGTGGTTTCTGTTTTTTGGAGTATTCCCTGCTTTTGTTGTTCCCTTGCTCTATGCTTTACTCTTCTGGCTCTTTTTGTGAGAAGTATTGATAGGTTTCTTCAAGGCCTTTTTCGAAGGGGACTTTTGGCTCCCATGCAAGAAGTTTTTTTGCTTTTGAAATGTCAGCGAGGGTGTCTCTTGGCTCGACTACAGGCAGGGCATAGACAGGATCTTTTTCACTTTTGCTTACCTTCTTTATTTCATGGATGACTTGGTTTACAGAGATATTTCTGCCTGAGCCGATATTAAAGACTTCGCCAAAGCAGGCAGAATTGTGGGCTGATGCTGCGAGTATATTTGCCTCAACAACGTCAGAAACAAAAGTGAAGTCTCGCGTTTGGTTGCCATCTCCGAAGATTGTTGGAGATTGATTTTTTTGGAAGAGCATGATGGAGCGAGGGATAAGATTTGCGTAGTTTCCTTCTGGATTTTGTCGTCTTCCATAAACATTGAAGTATCTTAAGGAGATGGTCTCAAGTCTGTATAAGAGGTTGTAAAGTTTGCAGTAGTGCTCTCCTATGAGTTTGTGGAGTGCATAGGGTGACATGGGATTTGGTTTCATTTCCTCGACGAGAGGAAGCGTATCTTGGTCGCCGTAGATTGCAGAGCTTGAGGAGAAGATGAAGCGTTTGATGCCAAGGTCCTTGCATATCTGGAGGAGATTGAGTGTTCCATTTACATTTGCTTCATGGGTCTCTTGAGGATGCTGGATGGAGAATTGCACTCTTGGGAGTGCTGCGAGGTGGAAGATGGTTTCAATTGATTCGTTTTTTATGAGCGAGAAAAGGTTTGGGTCACCGATACTCTTTTTGTGAATAAGAAGGTTGTTGTTGCGGGGCAGATTTTCCTCTTTGCCAAGGGAGAAATCGTCGACGACTATCACTCGGTGTTGAAGTTCGAGAAGCTTTTCAACAAGATTGCTGCCGATGAAGCCTGCACCACCTGTGACAAGGACTGCCATAGAAGATGCTGAGCTTCTTTATTTATAAGTTTATTTGTGTGTATCATTTTTGAACTGTAGTATCCCGTTAATATTTCCTAACGACATATTAATTCGGGATTTCATTTTC